>NZ_LZIZ01000249.1:0-25652 GCF_001666915.1 Mycobacterium sp. E3339
TGGCCGCGACGGTTTCGGGTTTGAGGAACTTGGCGGGGTCGTAGGTGCCGCCCTCGAACGCGACGAGTTCGCGCTGCATCTCGCTGTCGGTGCGACCGGGGTACACGGTCGTCACCCGCAGCTGTGGCTCGTCGGCGCGCAGCGAATCGGCGAAGGCGCGCAGCGCGAACTCGTCGCGTTCGAGGGCGGCACCTACGACCCCGCCAAGTTCCTCAAACCCGAAACCGTCGCGGCCACAGTCGCCAATGTGGTGGCCACGCCCGCCGACGGCCACGTCCACGAGGTGGTGCTGCGGCCCACTGGCCGTTGACCGGTCGGCGGCTAGACGACCAGGTTGACCAGGCGGCCCGGGACCACGATCACCTTGCGCGGGTTGGCGCCGGCCAGGAAGGCCTGCACCTTCTCGTCCGATAAGGCCGCGGCCTTCAGGGTGTCCTGGTCGGCGTCGGCGGCCACCACCACCCGCCCGCGCACCTTGCCGTTCACCTGCACCGGGTATTCGACGCTCTCGTCTACCAGGTAAGCCGGATCGGCTTGCGGGAAGGGACCATGCGCCAGGGACGTGGTATGGCCCAGCCGCAGCCATAGCTCCTCGGCCATGTGCGGTGCCAGGGGCGCCAGCATCAGCACCAGCGGCTCGACCGCCGCCCGCGGCACCGCGTCGCGATGCTCCTTGGTGAGGTGGTTGGTGTACTCGATCAGCTTGGCCGCCGCAGTGTTATTCCGCAGTGCCGCATAGTCTTCCGAGACACCGGCGATGGTGCGGTGCAGCGCTCGCAGGGTGTTGGCGTCCAGCTCGTTTTCGCCGGCCGCATCGAGCACCCGCGTCTGTCCGGTCTGCTCGTCGATCACCAGCCGCCACACCCGTTGCAAGAAGCGGTGCGCCCCGACGACGTCCTTGGTGGCCCACGGCCGGGAGGCCTCCAGCGGGCCCATCGACATTTCGTAGACGCGTAGCGTGTCCGCGCCGTACTCGTCGCAAATCTCGTCCGGCGAGATCGAATTCTTCAGGCTCTTACCGATTTTCCCGAATTCCTGAAAAACCTCGACCTCCCCGCCGGGGCCCGGATAGAAGAACCGGCCGCCGCGCTCGATGACCTCCTCGGCGGGGACGTAGGAGCCGCGCGAGTCGGTGTAGGCGAAGGTCTGGATGTAACCCTGGTTGACCAAGCGGCGGTACGGCTCCCGGGAGGTGACGTGGCCCAGGTCGTAGA
The DNA here is from genome assembly GCF_001666915.1 of Mycobacterium sp. E3339. Taxonomy (NCBI): domain Bacteria; kingdom Bacillati; phylum Actinomycetota; class Actinomycetes; order Mycobacteriales; family Mycobacteriaceae; genus Mycobacterium; species Mycobacterium sp. E3339. The sequence continues at coordinate 1,215 of NZ_LZIZ01000249.1, forward strand.
GGACCTTGTGCCAGAACCGCGCGTACAACAGGTGCAGCACCGCGTGTTCGGCGCCGCCGACGTACAGGTCGACGCCGCCGGGATCCTGCGGGCCGTGCTCGGCGGGCCGCGGGCCCATCCAGTACGCTTCGTTCTCCTTGGCGCACAACCGTTCCGAGTTGTGCGGGTCGGTGTACCGCAGTTCGTACCAGGAGCTGCCGGCCCACTGCGGCATCACATTGGTGTCGCGGGTGTAGGGCTGCAAGCCGTCGCCCAGGTCCAGTTCGACGTGCACCCAGTCGGTCGCCTTCGCCAGGGGCGGCGACGGCTCGGTGTCGGCGTCGTCGGCGTCGAACAGCACCGGCGAATAGTCGGGCACGTCCGGCAACTCGACGGGCAGGGCGGCCTCGTCGAGCGCGTGCGGGCGTCCGTCGGCGTCGTAGACGATCGGGAACGGCTCACCCCAGTAGCGCTGGCGGGCGAACAGCCAGTCCCGCAGCTTGAACTCGATCCGGGCCCAGCCGCGGCCCTCCGCCTCCAGGCGCGCCGTGATGGCCTGCTTGGCTGTCGGCACGTCCATCCCGTCCAGGTAACCGGAATTGACCAGTACACCGTCGCCCGGGTACGCGGCCTCCGAAATGTCGCCGCCGGCAATGACTTCCACGATCGGCAGGCCCAACTCGTGGGCGAAGTCCCAGTCGCGCTGGTCGTGGCCCGGCACCGCCATGATCGCGCCGGTGCCGTACCCGGCCAACACGTAGTCGGCGATGAAGATCGGCACCGGCTTGCCGTTGGCGGGGTTGGTCGCATAGCTGCCCAGGAAGACGCCCGTCTTCTCGCGGTTTTCCTGACGCTCCAGATCCGACTTCGCCGCGATCGCCTGTCGGTAGCCCGCGACGGCCTCCCCCGGCGTGGCGGCGCCGTAGGTCCACCGCGCGTCCGTCCCGTCGGGCCAGTCGGCGGCGATCAGCCCGTCGACCAGTTCGTGCTCGGGGGCCAGCACCAAATAGGTCGCCCCGAACATGGTGTCCGGCCGGGTGGTGAACACTTCGATGTCGACGGTCTGGCCGCCGGTGTTGGTCGCCGAGAACAGCGCCCTGGTGCCGGTCGAGCGGCCAATCCAGTTGCGCTGCATGGTTTTGACCGGTTCCGGCCAGTCCAGCAGTTCCAGGTCGTCGAGCAGCCGGTCGGCGTAGGCGGTGATCCGCATCATCCACTGCCGCAATCGTTTCCGGAACACTGGGAAGTTGCCGCGGTCGCTGCGCCCGTCGGCGGTGACCTCTTCGTTGGCCAGCACCGTGCCCAGTCCGGGGCACCAGTTCACCATCGAGTCCGCGCGGTAGACCAGTCGGTGGCCGTCGATGACGTCGGCCCGCTCCCCCGCCGACAGGGTGGCCCACTCCCGGCCGTCTTCGAGGCGCCGTGCGCCGGAGTCGAATTCCGCGATCAGCTCCGCGATGGGTCGGGCCTTGCGGGCCGCGGTGTCGAACCAGGCGTTGTAGATCTGCAGGAAGATCCACTGCGTCCACTTGTAGAACTCGACGTCGGTGGTCGAAAAGCTGCGCCGGCTGTCGTGGCCGAGCCCCAGCCTGCCCAGCTGACGCTTGAAGTTGACGACGTTGGCCTCGGTCCGGGTCCGCGGGTGGGTGCCGGTCTGCACGGCGTACTGCTCGGCGGGCAGCCCGAAGGCGTCGAAACCCAACGCGTGCAGGACGTTATGCCCGGTCATCCGGAAGTAGCGGGCGTACACGTCGGTGGCGATGTAGCCCAGCGGATGGCCGACGTGCAGGCCCTCGCCCGACGGATACGGAAACATGTCCTGCACGAACAACTTGTCGGCGGGAATCGGAGTGCCGTCCGTGGGGGCCAACGAACCGACCGGGTTGGGCACGTTGAACGTGCCGAGCTTTGCCCAGTTCTCCTGCCAGGCGCTTTCGATGCGCCCCGCCAGCGCCGCGGTGTAGCGATACGTCGGGGCGTCGGCGTCCGTCTGAACGGCACCGAAGTTGGCATCCGCGGCGGTGGTCGGGGGTTCGGTCACCTGAACAGGGTATAAGGGTCCCCCGGCCAGCCCGCCGGGCCACAGGATGATCTCGGTTCCGTTGCGCACCGATCAGAGCTTCATCCCAGGTGTATTTCGAGCCTATTCACCGCCTTTGACCTCTAGTTACAGTCAGCCACTATCGACGGCTGCTGGCAGTGCGCCATTGGAAGGACCGACGGAGATGATTGAGAACATCCGCGCCCACCGTGCGCTCCTCGGGGGTCTCGTCGCCGGCCTGCTCGGCATGGCGGTTGTCACGGGCGCCCAGGCATCGGCGGACCCGGTGCTCCCCGCACCAGCACCCGCCCCCGCCGTACCGGCGCCGCAGAACGTCACCGCCGTCCCCGGGCAGGCGCCCGTCAACAGGTTCGTCGCCGCCCCGCCGGCCTCGAACCCCGTCGCGGCGCCGACCACCCCCGGTGCGCCCGCACCCGCCGCGGCCGGGCCCACCGCGCCGGTGACCCCCGCGCCCGCCACCTCCGGAACCATCCGGGACTATCTGCAGTCCAAGGGCGTCAAGCTCGAGGCGCAAAAACCCGAAGGCCTCAAGGCGCTCGACATCACCTTGCCGGTGCCGGCCCGTTGGACCCAGGTGCCCGACCCCAACGTGCCCGACGCGTTCGCGGTGATCGCCGACCGGCAAGGCAGCAGCATCTACACCTCGAATGCGCAGGTGGTGGTGTACAAACTGGTCGGCGCGTTCGATCCCCGGGAGGCCATCAGCCACGGCTACGTCGACAGCCAGAAGCTCCTGGCGTGGCAGCCGACCAACGCCTCGATGGCCGATTTCGGTGGCTTTCCGTCGTCGGTCGTAGAAGGTACGTACCGCGACGGTGACATGACGCTGAACACCTCGCGGCGGCACGTCATCGCCACCTCGGGGCAGGAGAAGTACCTGGTGTCGCTCGCGGTGACCACCGATCGTGCGGTGGCCGTCGCCGACGCGCCCGCCACGGACGCGATCATCAACGGCTTCCGCGTGACGGTTCCGGGAGCCCCGGTTCCGGCGCCGGTCCCGAGCCCTGGGGCGTCGCCGGTCGGCCTCGCCCCGGCGCCGGCGCCGGTCGCCCAGGTCCCTGCCGCGGCTCCAGTCCCCCAGGTGCCGGCGGCCGCACCGGTCGCCCAGGTGCCGGCGGCCGCACCGGTCGCCCAGGTGCCGGCGGCACCGGTCGCCCAGGTGCCTGCCGCGGCCCCGGTCCCGCAAGCCCCGGCCGTGGCTCCGCTTCGGCAGACCTCGGCGACGGCTCCGGTTGGCTTGCCCGCGGCGCCCATGCCCAGCCGGCAGCCCACGCCGAACCTGTTGACCCTGGTTCCGGGCCTACCCCCACTCCCCAATTTCTCGTTTCTGCAGCACTAGGCGCTGCGGTGGCTCCGCTGGAGCCCACTGAGCGGACGGGTGCCCGGGCTCGTATTGTGAGGCCATGCTGATTGCGGGCGTCCTGTGCATGTGTGCGGCGGTGGCCTCCGCCGGGTTCGGAACCTGGTCGCTGGCGCGCACCCAGAATGTCGACCCCACCGCGCTGGCGCTGCGGTCCATCGCTCCGGCGCAGCTGGCGGCCGCGATCATGCTGGCCGCCGGTGGTGTGGTGGCCCTGGCGGCCTCCCCGCACACCGCGCTCGTGGTGTTGATCGTCTGTGTCGTCGGCGCCTTCGGAACGCTGGCCGCCGGGTCATGGCAGAGCGCGCGCTTCGCGCTGCAGCAGGAGGCCGCGGCCCCGGCGTGCGTGGGAACCTGCGCCGGCTGCACGCAGTCCTGCCACTAAGAAATCTGAGTAAGGCCCCGGCGTGGGGGGCGTCAGTTGCGGCTGAGGTCGATCGGATGGGTCGCCAGTAGCGACAGCGGCAGCGGCTGGCGGCGCAGCACCTGGCCCCACAGGTCGGACCTCGCCCCGACGAGGACGTCAGATGGCAAGCCCGACAAGACAATCCAGTCGTCGCGCTCGATTTCGCCTTCGAGTTGGCCGATGGTCCAGCCGGAGTAACCCGCGAAGATCCGCACGCCCTCCACCAGCGGCGCGATCGAGTCGGGGTCGGCATCCAGGTCGACCATGACCACCCGGCCGTCGACATGCCGTAACCCCGGAACGCCCTGGGGATCGGCGCCGACCCGCAACGCGGCCAGGCAGAGCGCCGCATCACGCTTCACCGGGCCGCCGATGAACATCGTCTTCGGCTTGGCCGCGAGTTTGGTCCACTGCGGCAGCACGTTGTACACCGCGGTCTCGCTGGCGCGGTTGAGGACGACCCCCAACGTGCCACCGTCGTTGTGCTCGACGATGTAGATGACGCTGCGCCGAAACGTCGGTTCGAAAAGATCGGTGTTGGCAAGCAGCAACGTACCCGCGCGCACCCGCTGTGCGGCCGGCGCGACATAGTCCTCTGGATCCTCGGGCGGCGGCACCCAACCATCATCGCATCCGGCGCGGGCCGCCCGGCGGAATCGAGCGCGGGCCGCAAATATTTGTACTGTTGTTAGGCGGCTCGGACCGCGGCGAGCTTGCTAGCCCCAATTGTGGAAGTCGGTTTGGTGATCCAATCCCGGATGCACTCAAGCGCACCCGTCGAAATATGGCGGTCGGTGCGCGGTTTGCCAGACTTCTCGCGACTGCTGCAGGTGCGCATGGCGAGCCAGTTCGGGGATGGGTTGTTCCAAGCGGGCCTGGCCGGGGCGTTGCTGTTCAACCCCGACCGGGCCGCCGATCCGATGGCCATCGCGCGGGCGTTCACCGTGCTGTTCCTGCCCTACTCGCTGTTGGGTCCGTTCGCCGGCGCGCTGATGGACAGGTGGGACCGGCGGCTGGTGATCGTCGGCGCCAACGCCGGCCGGCTCATCCTGATCGCCGCGATCGGCACGATCCTGGCGGTCAGGGCGGGCGACCTGCCGCTGTTGTTGGGCGCGCTGTTCGCCAACGGTTTGGCCCGCTTCGTCGGGTCCGGGCTCGCGGCCTCGTTGCCGCACGTCGTGCCGCGCGAACAGGTCGTCACGATGAACGCCCTGGCCAACGCGTCGGGAGCCATCGCCGCCTTCATCGGCGCCAACTTCATGCTCGTGCCCCGGTTCGTGTTCGGCGCGGGGGACAAGGGCGCCTCGGCGATCATCTTTCTCACCGGTGTCCCCATCGCGACCGCCCTGCTGCTGTCGTTGCGGTTTGGCTCGCGCGTGCTGGGCCCCGACGACACCAAGAGGGCCATCCACGGACCGGTCTTCTACGCCGTGATCACCGGCTGGTTGCACGGCGCGCGGACGGTGGCGCAGCGGCCGACGGTTGCCGCCACCCTGTCTGGCCTGGCCGCCCACCGCATGGTGATCGGCATCAATTCGCTGCTCGTCCTTTTGCTGGTTCACCACCTCACGAACCCCGAGGCCGGGGGATTGGGGACGGCGCTGGTGTTCTTCGGCGCCGCCGGCCTGGGTGCGTTCCTGTCCAACGTGTTGACTCCACCCGCGGTCCGCCGCTGGGGGCGCTACGCCACGGTCAACGGTGCCCTCGCGACGTCGGCGATCATCGAGGTCGCCGGCGCGGGATTGCTACTGCCGATCATGGTGGCATGCGGTTTCCTTCTCGGGGTGACCGGGCAAATCGTCAAGCTGTGCGCCGACTCGGCGATGCAGATGGACGTCGATGACGCCCTTCGCGGGCACGTGTTCGCCGTGCAGGACGCGCTGTTCTGGGTCGCGTTCATCGTTTCGATCACGGTGGCTGCGGCGTTGATTCCCGGCGACGGGCGTGCGCCCGCTTTTGTGCTGGTCGGCTCGGGGATTTACCTGGTCGGCCTGGTCATGCACGGCGTCCTCGGCCGTCGCGGCGAACGAGCGGATAATTCCCACCCGGCGGAGACAACCGACGATCGGAGGCAATGATGGCGGGTCCCGAGCCCATCGTGGCTGACCTACGAGCCGAAAGCGACGAGCTGGACGACCTGGTTGCGCCGCTGCCCGCGGACCGCTGGTCCGAGCCCACTCCAGCGCCGGGCTGGACGATCGCCCACCAGATCGGGCACCTGCTATGGACCGATCGGGTCGCGCTGACCTCCGTCACCGACGAAGCGGCGTTCGCCGAAACCCTCGAGGCCGCTGCCGCCGACCCGACGGGCTTCGTCGACGCGGGCGCCGAAGAAGTGGCGGCCTTGGCGCCGGCCGAACTGCTCGCAGACTGGCGGGCCACCCGCGGCCGGTTGCACGAGCAGCTGCTGGCGGTCCCCGCCGGGCGCAAACTTCCGTGGTTCGGGCCCCCGATGAGCGCGGCGTCGATGGCGACCGCGCGGCTGATGGAGACCTGGGCGCACGGCCTGGACGTCGCCGATGCGCTGGGGGTCAAACGAGCGGCCACCGATCGGCTGCGGTCGATCGCACACCTCGGTGTGCGCACCCGCGACTACGCGTTCGTCGTCAACAATCTCGCCCCGCCGGCCGAGCCGTTCCTGGTCGAACTGCGCGCACCGGGCGGTGACACCTGGAGCTGGGGATCGCCCGACGCGGCGCAGCGGGTGAGCGGCTCCGCCGAGGACTTTTGCTACTTGGTCACCCAACGCCGCCCGCTGAGCGGCCTGGACATCACCGCGCAGGGGCCCGACGCGCAGCGCTGGTTGGAGATCGCGCAGGCCTTCGCGGGTCCGCCGGGCGCCGGGCGATGAGCGCGCGTGCGCGCGAAGAGAGGGGATGCGCGCGTGCGCGGTTAGTGCAGCGGGCCGCCGTAAGTCGCGCGGTTCTCGGCCTCGGCCTCTTGGCGCAGCGCCGAGATCGCGAGGTTCAGCCGGTCGGCCAGTTCGCCGTGGGCGTACGCGGTCATCACACCCGGGTGCAGGGTCAGTTTCAGCAACCGCCCGTCGGCATTCGCGACCGCATAAACGTCACCGAGATCGACGCTGTAGGTGACGGCCTCGGCCTGGGCGACGAGGGCTTCCCACTTGTCGGCCGCCTCGCTGAGTTCACGAAGAACTGATTCGACGAGATCCTTATCGCTGAGATTCGCGCGACCGCCCGAATCCGACACGGTCACAGTATCCTCGCCCCCTCCAACCAGCGTCAATTCATAATCGCGCGCCGTCGGGCCGCGCTATGCGCCGGTCGGTTCGGTGGCGAGTTTCTGATACCAGGCGAGGTGATAGTTCGCCGACACCGGGTCTGCGCTCGCGATGCCTTCGGTGGCGGCCATCAACAGACACTTGAGCAGCAGGGCCGGATTCACGGACGGGGACTGAACCAGGAGCTGATAGCGCGCCGTATCAAGGTGCACCCGCAGGACGTCGACCTCCTGGTCGATCACAACGGCGTCCGCGGCGGCCGTGTCCGCCAGCCGTTGCACGATCCGGGGGAGACCCTCGAACCCACGTGTGGTCTGGCTCAGCACTCTGGCCAGATCCGGGATGGCGGGCAGCTCACGCGGTTCCAACGAGGATTTCGTCGCGGTGAAGTCGGCCGAGCGGCGCAGCGAATCGCCGGGAGCATAGGTGACGACGTGCGCCGCGTCACCGAGCAGCGCGGCGACCCTGCCCGTGCGTCGCCCGGGTTCCAACAACCGCACGCCCCCCGGGAGGTTGATGCCCGCAGGTATCCAGCCGTGGGCGAGGTCGGTGACCAAGACCGTCGTGCCGTCGGCTCGCTCGCCGACCGCCCAATTCAACCGCGGCTCCTGGCGGACCACGAACTCGAGCAGGCGATTCAGCCGGTTGATGTCGAAACCCGTTGCGGGCGCAGCCTTTTGCGGGGCGGGGCGGGGGAGGGGCTCGTGGGGCGCCGGCTCCTCCTGGCCGGCCGGCTCGTCGACGACGGCGTGGTGGCGACCGGTGTCGGCGGGCTCGTCGACGACGGGCTCGACGTCGGTTATCGCGGGGATGACCTGCGTCTCGTCCAGCGCGGCCGCGGCGGCGACATCGGCGACCGGTTCCGGAGGTTGGGCCTCATCCTGGCCAGTGGCCGGCTCATCGGGCTCGGCGTGATGGCGACCGTTCGCGATGGGCTCCCAAGCCGGCTCGTCGACCACGGGCTCGACGTCGGTTATCGCGGGGATGACCTGCGTCTCCTCCATCGCGCCCGCGGGAGTGTCCTCCTCGACGATCGCGGCGGGTTCGGCCTCATCGACCGCGGGCTCGACATCCGTGATCGCGGGGATGACCTGCGTCTCCTCCAGCGCGGTGGCGTCCGCGGTCGGTGGCTCCGGAGCACTTTCGGCGTCGTCTTGCTGCTCGAAGATGTGGCGACGACCGTTGGCGACGGACTCCCCGGCCGGTTCAGTTGCGCTCTCGCTCGGGGTTTCGCCGGCGCGCTCGACCTCCGTGACACTCGGGATGACCTGCGTCTCCTCCATGTCGGGGTACTCGGGAGCCGTGTCCTGGGGCACGGCCTCGGGCTCGTCGGCGGCGCCTTCCGGCGCGACGGGTGCCGGTTTCTCGACGACCCGCCAACGAGGACGACGCCGGCTCGCGTCGGGCGGCCCCGCCTCCGTAACCGCGGGAATGACTTGGGTCCGGTCCATATCCGGTGCCGGCGGCTCGGCGAACTGTGGGCGCGCATACCCGGCGGTCGCCCCGGCCGGCACCGCGTGCAGCTGGCGGATGGTCGATTCGACTCGCCGCACGGCGCGGGCACGCGCCTCGTCGATCACTCGGGCCTCTTCCGCCTGCCGCGGCAGGTCAGCCAATCCGGCGCGCTTGATCATCTTCAGCTGCTCGTTTGCGCCGTCGACGATCCGCTGCAGGTCGGTCTTGAGATAGTCTGCAACCGTGGCGTTTTCGGCGGTAATCGTCGATAGCTCGGCAGGCCAAAGGCCACCGATCACCCACGGGGTGCAATCGATGGGAGAGCTGAAAGCCGGCATCGCCAGTGATTCCCGGGTAGCTCTCCGGAGGCGCTGGCGCGCCGTCATCCGACCGAAGATCGCCACCGGCTAAGCGTACCGGCATCTGATGAACGGGTTATTCGGTCAGTGAATTGTGCAGCTGTAACGGCCTGGGTAGCGTGTGGATATGGCTGAATCTGCGTTGCAGCAGCAACTCGACGAAGTGCGGGCCCTGCTCGCCCGCGCACGAGAGTTGTTCGGCCCCAATCCCGTAGAGCCGCCCACCGATATCGCCCCGGATCCCGAAGCGGCCAAAACCTGGTTGCTGTAGGACGTCGCGGCCGGTCAGATCGCCTTGTTGCGACGGCGCAGTTTATGCGCCAGGAGCTTCTCGATCGCCACGTCGAGGTCTCGCGGACTCGGAACCTCGGCTGACGGGGTGTGCCCGGCCGCCACGATTTCGTCGCGAATCTCCAGCAACGCCTTGAGGCACGACACATCCGCGGTAAGCAAGATGCCGCGGGCCAGCGTCTCGGCGTCGGTCTCCATCGCCTCTTCGCTCAGCGCGACGCTGTGCATGTACCCGCCGCGGCAGGAGCGGACGAGGATGTGCCCACTCGGGTGAACGGTGTCAAAAGCGGGATTAGCGTCCGTCATCGACCGCGGTCAGCGATGCCGCCGAGGTTGCGGGCAGCATCCTGCTCGTGCTGCTCCCACATCGTCGCCGACGCCGCCAGTTTGTCCGCCAGGTCGGCGTGGTCGGCGGCCTGTTGCTCGTAACACAGGCGTCGGAGCTCGAGCAGTTCCCGCCCGGCGTCGCGAAGTTCACCGAAGATCGGTCCCAGCGAGTCCAGGCTTTCCTGGATCGCCTCGTGCGACGCCGGGACCGTGCGCAAGTAATCGGAGGTTTCCTGGTGCCGCGCAGCGGCTTGACGCAAGTGCGCGGGCACCACATGGATCGAATCTGCCATCCGCTGTCTCCTGTTCACGGCCGCCGGCGGAACCGGCGAGATCACTATTGTCAGGTGGTCGACGAACTCGCCGGCCGCGTGGGTGTCGGTGTGTCGGGCTTCGCCGGCGCGGTCACGGCTGCGGCCGCCGCCGGCGGATGCTCCCAGCCTAGAAAGGTTGGCCCGCTCACGGTGGCGATGTCTTGAATTTGGCCGTCGAGAAGGGCCTTGCCGGGACCAAGAGCCAGCGCATGCCGGTCGATGAACATCCCGATGTCGGCCGGACTCACATGCGCCGCGTCTACCGGGTTGGTCACCGCGGTGCCGGGTGGCGGGATCGTTATTCCCTGCTGCTGGAACGCATCTGGTATCGCCGCTCCGCCGACGGCGGCTTTGATCGCCGCTGCCAGCTGGGGACTGGCGGCCGTCACCGTTTCACCGTCGGGCAAAGTCACCGTGGTGGGGCCGGCCGGTGGCGCGTCGGGATCGACCGCCGCCGCATCCTGTTCATCGCCAGGCTCATCGGACGACGCGTCCGTCTTCGGATCCGGGTGGCTCGCGACGTCCTCGAGTTCTTTGTCGTCGAGGCCTTGCAGCGCGGGATCCGTTGTGTCGCCCTGCAGGCCGGCCAGGGGCAGTCCGCTCGGGGCTCCGCCAAGACTCGGCAAGCCCGGTGCGAAGCTGGGCATCGGCGGCAGCGCGGGAGCCATCGGCGCCACCGGGGCGGTCGCGGCGTCCGGCACGCCCACCGAGGGGATCTCATCGCTCGCCACACCCGGATCGTCGGCCAGCAACGAATCCAACAGCGGATCCCATTCCGGGTCGTCCGCCGGGTCGTCCGCGGAAGCACCCGTGGGCTGGGCCGGCCGCTGTTCGTCGGGACCGCTCGACTGACTCTTGGATGCGTCGTAGAGCGATGTCCACGCGGCCATCAGCGCCGACTTAGACGTGTCGTCCAGGCTGGCGTTGAGGACCACCGCGCGGATGTCGCGGAGCTTGCCGATCAGGAAGCGCTGGAAATCGCGCGCGCCGGCCGGCGTGTCCAGGTCCGACCTCGTCCGGACCGCGGCTTCGGTGTCGTGCTGCAACTGGGCCAGCGCTTGGCTGCCCTCGACGGCGTTGAGGTGGGCGTTCAAAATCGCGGTGATGACTTGCAGGTCCAGCTGCGAACTCGCCGAATTCTGGTGTGCGAGCGTGGCTTCGGCGCGCGCGATGGCTTCCGCCGCCTCGCCCTGCTCGCGCGCGGGCGCAGCCGCATATTGTTGGCGAATCTTGCCCGCTATCGCCTGGAGCTGTTCGGGACGCGTGGTCGGGGTGATCACGGCGGCCAGCTCACCGGGCGACAGGGCCGCCTGCCAAGCGTTCGGGTCACCGGTGCGATCTCGGGCATCTTTCACCGCGGCAAGTAGCTCCTCGTGCGCCGACATCAGCTAGACAGCCGGCGCTGCTGATACCGCAATTCCTTGCGGGATGCGCTGTGGCCCCTCCATGCCCGGCGACAGTACCCAGAGCCCGTCGCGCGGACAATTCACTGAACCGGGGGTTTGTGGATGACATCGCGACCGCACCTTGCCTAGCCGGCGTCGGTAACGTATTGGTCCCTAAGCCCTTCCAGCACAGCCTTTTTCGCTCGGCTGAGCTCGCGTGCACCGTCGACGACCGCGGTGATCTCGCGTTGTTTGGCCAGCAGAAACCTCTGAAACTCCCGCGCGCCCATGGGCGTATCGATGGCGAGGTTGGCCTGGTGCACGGTGGCGTGGTCGATCTGTTCGGCGATAGCGTCCAGCCTCCTGGCGCCCTCGCGCATTGCGGCGTGAGCGCTGGTGAGCACGTCGGCCAATACCCGGTCGGCGTCGGCGGCGGTGCCGTGCTGGCCGGCCAGCGCCGACTGCCGTGCCTGCATGGCGGCTAGTGAAGGTCCGGCTGGTTCCGTCATCTATTCACCCTGTTCGTCATAGCGGTCGGCGAATCGCAACGTTGGGGCCCAGGCGGCCGATCCGGACCGAAGCACCCGAATAGGGCGCTTCGATTACCAGGCCGTTGCCGATGGCCAGCTGCACGTGTCCGGCGTGCGGGAAGACGAGATCACCAGGACGGACCTGCGAACGGGGGACGGGGATTCCATCGTTGATCTGCTGATAAGTGGTGCGGTCCAAGTGGATTCCCGCCTGCGCGTAGCTCCATTGCACCAATCCCGAACAGTCGAACTGGTCGGGGCCCGTCGCACCCCAGACATAGGGGCGGCCCAGGCGTGACAATGCCGCCCGCACCGCGATGGCGGCGCGTTGGTTGCCGCCGGCCCCCTGGTGCAGGAGCTGATAGCGCAGCGCCCGCAGTTGCGCCGCGCGCCGTCGTGCGCGTAACCGGGCCGCCACGACGTGCGCGCGTTGCGCCCGCAGTCGTGCGGCGCGGCGGCGCAAGGCCTCGCGTTGGGCCATCGGCGTCGTCGGGGAGACGGTGGCATCGGCACGGGCTTCGTCGACGACGCGTCCGGTCAGTTCGCGGGCCTGGGCCCGGTCCCGGTCGGCGCCGGCGATGACGCCCGCCGCGGCGGCGTCCGTGGCGGCGGCCGCCGTGAGCCGTTGCCTGCTGTGGTCCGCGGCCAGCCGATGGCCGCGATGGGCGAAGCCGTCGGTCTGCCCGTGCATCGCCCGCAACAAGCTGCGGTAGTGCCCGGTGCCCGCATCCAGCGACGGTTGCCGGGCGCTGCCGGCGAACATCTCATGCGCACGGCTCAGCACCTCGACTTCGCTGTACCTCATTGGGCCACCACGTTTCCGGCCTCCACGGCATCGGTGAAGGCACGCACGCGGGGGAGCGCTCCCGGCGGGATGACCCCCCGGTTGCGGATGTCCCAGATCTCTTCGACGTCGACGCCGACGAGCGCGGCGATGATGGTCTCCGGCAATGACGATTGCCCGCAGGCCCGGTCGAACCGCGCGCTCAGGCTGGTCGGCATCCGTTTCAACAGCGCTGTGCGCGTCGCCTCCAGGGCTTGGAGGTGCTCCATGAGCCGGTCCGTGGAGTCCGACCCGGCGTTCACCGCCACCCGCCAGGAGCCGGCGGCCAGCATCTCTGCTTTCACGCACTGAGCGATCACAGACAGAATATACGTCTCATATTCGTTTGATGTTGTCGCCGGCAACCGATCGATGACCGATTTGAGGGCTTCGAGCTGAGCTTCGGCGTAACCTTCCAGCACTTCGGTGTCGCTGTGACGGTCCACAACCACCGGCCCGGTGCGCCGGGCGGGGGCGGCCGGGGGCGGTTGCGCGGCCATCAGCCGGGCCAGTTCCGCGTCGGGATCGGCCGCCACCAACAACCGCGAATAGGTGCCCGGCGGCAGGCCCAGGCCGTTCTCAACCTTCTGAACTGTGCTTTTATGCGGCTTGCGGGCACCGCGTTCCAGGAAGCTCAGCCCCATGATGCTGACGCCGGTCGCGGCGGCAAGGTCGGCCAACGACCAGTCGCGCGACTCCCGCAGGGCGCGGATCGCCGCGCCGGCCGATTCACGGCTCATCGCACGCTCCGGCCATAAGGCCGGATACTACACAGCCCATCCCGTATCGCTGTTGATATACGTTTCTGTCACGTTTCTCTTGCGCTCAACCCGTCCTTCTGTATACGCTTCTGTCTACGTTTCAAGTTCGACAAGGAGACCGACATGGGACACCCGTGCGCTGCCAACCCAGAACTTTGGTTCGGCTACCCCGACGACGACGGCGGCGACGGTGCGGCGAAGGCCCGTGCGTATGAGCGGTCGGCCGTCGAGGCGCGCATCCAGTGCCTGCGCCGCTGCCCGCTGGCCCAGCAGCGCCGGTGCGCCCAGCACGCCATCGCGCACCGCGAGGAGTATGGCGTCTGGGCCGGGGTCAAACTGCCCGGTGGGCAGTACCGCAAGCGGGAACAACTGGCCCAGGCCCACGAGGTGCTGCGCCGCATCGCGTCCGGCGAAATCAACTCCCGCCAGCTCCCGGAGAATGCCGCCCTGCTCGCCAACCACGAACACGAGGCCGTTGCCGTGGCCGCGGTGGTGCTGCACCTGCCGCTCGCCCAGGTCGGGCCCCGCTCGGCCGCCTGACATCCCGACCCGCTTAGGGGCAGTTTGCTGACCCAGCCAACGGGGTAGAGCTTCGGCACGACCGTGTCTGTCGACCCGAAGGCGGGATCCATGACGTTCGACCTGACCCCGACGGCGGCGCAACACGACCTCGCCCGGCGGGCCCATGAGTTCGCCGAAGAAGTGATTCGCCCCGTGGCGCTGCACTACGACCAGCGGCAAGAGTTTCCGTGGCCGGTGTTGGAGGAAGCGGCCCAGCGCGGCTTCTACAGTCCCTTGTTCTACCGCGACCTGATCGGCGATCCGACCGGACTGTCCTTGCCGATGTTCATGGAGGAGCTGTTCTGGGGCTGCGCCGGGATCGGGTTGGCGATCGTGATGCCGGCCCTGGCGCTTTCGGCGATCGGTCAGGCCGCGTCTCCTGAGCAGATGTTGGAGTGGGCACCCGAATGTTTCGGAACCCCAGGCGATCTCAAGCTTGCGGCGCTGGCGATCTCCGAACCCGAGGGCGGCAGCGACGTGCGGAATCTGCGCACCACCGCGCATCGCGACGGTGACGACTGGATTATCGACGGCCACAAGATGTGGATCGGCAACGGCGGGATCGCCAATGTGCACGTGGTCAATGCGGTCGTCGATGAGGAGCTTGGCCATCGCGGTCAGGCGCTGTTCGTGGTGCCCGGTGGCACGCCGGGGCTGAAGCTGGTGCGCAAGCTGGACAAGCTGGGCTGCCGCGCCTCCCACACCGCCGAGTTGCTATTCGAGGGCGTCCGCGTCCCGGGCGCCAATCTGCTTGGCGGAGAAGAGAAATTGGAGCACAAACTCGCCAAAGCTCGCGAAGTGGTGGCCGGCGGCAAGCGTTCCGGCTCCGCGACATTGGGGACGTTCGAACAGACCCGGCCGATGGTCGCCGCGCAGGCCATCGGGATCGCGCGCGCCGCGTTGGAGTATGCGACGGCGTACGCCACCGAGCGGGAGGCCTTCGGCGCGCCGATCATCGACAACCAGGGCATCGCCTTCCCGCTGGCGGAGCTGGCCACCCAGATCGACGCGGCGCGGCTGCTGACCTGGCGGGCGTCGTGGATGGCCGCCAACAACATTCCGTTCGAGCGCGGGGAAGGCTCGATGTCGAAGATGGCGGCCAGCGAGGTTGCCGTCAAGGCCACCGAACGCGCCATCCAAACCATGGGCGGCTGGGGCTACATCACCGATCATCCGGTGGAGAAGTGGTATCGGGATGCCAAGCTGTACACCATCTTCGAGGGCACCAGCGAGATCCAGCGGATGGTGATCGCCAACGCCCTGGGGGCGGCTGTCGGCACGCCGCCCCTGCATGTGGTCCTCGAACCGTCCGGCGGCCCGCTGAACCGGGTCTTCGGTCGCGGCACCCCGCTGCGCTCCCGTGCCGCCGACACCGCCCTGTCGATGCAGGACCGGGTGCCCGAGCCCGTCATGCGGCTCGCGATGAAGGTGCTCCGCCCGCCCCGCAAGTAACCGGATCTGGGTACGGTCGGGGAGAACGATGAGCAACCTTGAGCCGGCGCCGGTCGAAGTCGCTTGCGCTGCTTCACCCAGCGCGGGCGTGCAGGTCCTGCGCCCCCGCGAGGTTCCCTTGGGCGGGCCCAGGGCGATGCGGGTGCAGCGCACGCTTCCGCAACGTCAGCGCTCGTTGATCGGGGCGTGGTGCTTCATCGACCACTACGGGCCGACATCGGCGCGCATGGATGTCCCGCCGCATCCGCACACCGGACTACAAACGGTGAGTTGGTTGTTCAGTGGGGAAGTGGAGCACAACGACAGCGGCGGCGTGCGCGCCGCGGTGCGGTCCGGCGAGCTGAACCTCATGACCGCCGGCGCCGGCATTTGCCACTCCGAGGTATCGGTCCCGTCGCCGACTGACCTGCACGGTGTCCAGCTGTGGGTCGCGCTGCCCGATTCCAATCGCGACACCGGCCGCGGCTTCGATCACTACGTTCCGAAGCCCGTATCCCTTCCGGGCGCCACCGTTCGCGTATTCCTCGGTGATCTGGCCGGCAGCTCGTCGCCGGTGCATGCCTTCACCCCGCTGCTGGGTGCCCAGATCGACCTCGACGCCGGGTCTCGCGTCGACGTCGACATCGACCCGGCTTTCGAGCATGGCGTGCTGTGCGACCTGGGCGCCGTCCGGGTCGACGAGACCGCCCTGACGGTTGCTTCCCTCGCGTACCTGAACCCTGGTCGCTCCGCGCTGCAGCTGTCGAACGACGGCGACGGGCCTGCGCGTGTTCTGCTGCTCGGCGGCCCGCCGTTCACCGAAGAGCTGGTGATGTGGTGGAACTTCGTCGGGCGAAGCCACGACGACATCGCGCGTTACCGCCAACTCTGGGAGGACGGCGACGAGCGCTTTGGTGCCGTCCAGGGCTATCGGGGTTCGCTGAGCCGATTGCCCGCCCCGCCGTTGCCGACGACTCGGCTGCGGCCTCGACCCGCACCGCAAGGAAAGGAAAGTACAGATGGCCACCGATAAGACCGGAGCAGAAACGACCGTCAGGCTCGAGGAGGGTCGGTACACGATCGCCGTGGAGGGCAAGCAGGTTGGCCTCGCCGATTTCGCCGACCGCGGCGACCAGCGCGTCTTCTTTCACACCGAGATCGACCCGGCGTACGGCGGGCGCGGGCTGGCGACGATCCTCGTCGAGGAGGCGCTGAACGAAGCGCGGGGCGAAGGAAAACGCATCGTCCCCGTGTGCTCGATGATCGCCACGGTGCTCAAAAAGCACCCGGAGTACGACGACATCACCGACGCCGTTACGCCGGATGTCGTGCGGTGGGTGCAGTCGTAGGGAGCGAGCGCGCCATCGATTGCTCTGATGCGCGGCAACACGGCTTGACGGCGACCTGGCTACTCAATCCCGGTTGTAATGATCCGGTCAATTTCGGCCACCGATTTCAACATGAGGTGGCTGAAAATTTGTGAATCCGGCGTCATCAAAATCACCCGGCCGTTCTCGGACCGTAACTCTGTGAACCCCAGTGACAACGGGACCGACTTTACATCTGGGTTGAAGCCTCTTTTGTATAGCGTTGGCCAAAGGCTCGGCCTGCCGATAGGAGTGTAGGCGGTATGTGTCCAGTCCCATATCAAGTACTTTTCGGCCAGCTTGAAGGTGGAAAATTTTGCTGCGTCATTGCGCCTATGGCCGCGGTCGTCGACGGTATCCACTACCCACCACCTCCTGCTACGGCGAAGATGGACCGAATAGTCAGCGGTAGAGAATAAGACGGTACAATCCGGACAGTTCGTTGAAACGGATACCGGGTCACCTCCAATCCATTTGGAGAAGCGGTGCCATCGCTCCGTCAGGCGAGAGAAGTCCGCGGGGCTTCGTTTTCTTCCGATCCGCATATGGTGGTCCCGCGACTCAGAGTTGCTCTGGCTTGGGCCAGCCCCACTTCTTGGACGAATTTGAACGTCGTAACGAGATCAGGTCGGCACAAACGCTGGCGGACGATGGTTCTTCTGCGAAGAGTTGTTCCAGCCGCTTTAGGTTTGCCGACAACCAATCTGCCTGGCCGATCGGTGAGTCGACGCCGGTGTCCTCACCGCCTTCGAGATATTGACGGATCAGCGAAATCGCGAATCCGTCGGTGGCGCCGCCTTGAAGCTTCGGAATCACGGCGAAGTATATTTGGCCACGGTCATTGACAATGTCCCACTGGACCTGGTTTCCAGTGAATGATATTGATGCGTCGATGTCAGCAATGCCTCGGGTACTCGAATCTGTAATTCGATACTCGGGATTAAGGTATAGGAACCTTACGTGTTGCAGAATGAACTCAAGTAGTTTCGTCATGGCGAACCTCCAATCTTCGGCGGAACCAGAGTGAATCCATCGATTGCTTGGTAGCCGTGGCCGAGTAAGTAGTTGAGCTCCGCAGCAGTATAGGTGTTATCGAGAACCTCATCGATTCCCAGTGATAACTTGATGGTGTCCCGATTCGCAATTGCGATATCCAGTACGTGCTGGTTCGCGGCGAGTCGCTGCACGTCGGTCGCGGCATTCCATGCATCGCCGATATCGAAGTAGCTGGCCCCGCGTTGCTGCGCAAAGTCGATGTAGGAGGGGCCTCCGTGCGGGTGCCTGAACGGACCGAGGACCGTCTCACCGCTCCCGGTCAGGTGTTGCTCAGACAGCGCTCGCAACTCCGGCGTCATGTAGTCGAGCGGGTTGTGGAGGGTGAACTCCGGATGAGCCGGGTCGATCACCACCGGCGGCGGCCCGTCCGGGCCCACCGGGACATGCGGTCCGGCATCGGGCGGAAGCTCACTGCCACCCCCGCCCGGGTGCGGCGCGTGCTCGACGACGGGCGCAGGACCGGGGTGGGTGGTCCCCGGAACGGGTTCGCCGCTGATGTCGGGAATCGGACGGCCAGGGGGAGGCAGATGCGCTTCGGCGATTGCCGCACGTATCTCGGCCCCGCTCATTGCGCGGGCTAGGACATTGTCGCCGGTCAAGCCCGTCAGCGCTTCGCGGCTGAAGAGCGTCTTCAAGCCTTGCCAAGCGACCTCGCCACCGGCTTTGAGTTCGGGACCGCCGACCGCCAAAGTGATGGCGCTCCACAGCGGTTCGGGGGTGGCTTCCACCTTCCCGGGATCAAGCGTGCGCATGCCGGTCAACTTGCCGCCGCTGAAGCTGTATGAGGTGCCCATGGCCTGGTCGAAGAATTCGCCCGCGCCGTCCTTGAGCTGCCCGTAGACCTCTACGGGCTGCCCGTCGACGGTGTGGGTGAACATGAAACGGCCGTCGGGAGTGATCGTGATCGATGCCGGGTCGACGTCCTTGTAGTCAGGGATCTTGCCCAGGTCGTCGAGAGCATGCGCCAGGTCCGCTTTCAGCTTGGGCAGCTTCGCGCTGGCGGCCTCGCCCTCGGGCGACCCCGGACCATGCGTGTAAAGGTCGGCCATCGCCTTGTTCAGGGCATCCTGCGCGGCGCGCACCTTGCCCATTTGATCCACCACCGCTTGGTCGGTGATGCGGCGCAGGTCGGTGAGTGCTTGCAACTGGGCCTCGGTGGGCTTGGGCGAACCGTCGGCGTCGAAATCGTGCAGGCGAGCGGGATCGTATCCCTCGGTTCGTAGGTTGCCCAGCGAATTGTGTAAGCCATCTGCGTAGCCGTTGCGTATCGAATTGAGGTGTGCCAGTGCGGCTTTGGTGTCATCGATGGCATCCCTCTCGCAATTGTGGATCAGGACATCGAGGGTGTGCTTGTCCTCCGCGCTGAGGTTGCCGGATTGCTCCATCGCGACGGCCTGACCGATCAGGTCGTCGAGTGTTTGCAGCTGATTCTCGAGCGTTACGATCTGCCCCGCCGCGGCCTTCTGCGCCTCGGCCAAGGAAGCGGCGATGTTTTCCAAGTCGACGCCGATCTTGGGCAGCTGCCAGGACTGGTCGCCGAGCGACTGGGTCACCCGTAGCACATCGAGGGAGTCGTTGATCGGATTGCCGCCACCGCCCTGGCGGTTCCACGCAGCGTCGAAGCGGTTGCGGGCTTGCTCAAAGGCGTGCTGAGCCTCGGAAGTGCATCGCCCCGCTCGGTGGAAGGCTTCTGCCAGAGAGGAGATCTCCCAGGGCCTGCCGGCTTGCAAGCTCTTGTTGATGGCCCACGGATCACCACCGGCCTCGGCAATCAGGGCCGCAACGCTTATGTAGCGCAACTGCATCGCATCACCCGCAGCTGCGCAGCGCCAAGCGCAGTGACCACCATTGCCACCCCTCCTGAGCTGGCAATTACGCTACTGGTGCGGTTGCCGACGTCAATTCACCCAAGCCCGAGGAGCCCAGACCGATGGCCTTGCTGTTCCTGGTCCTCAAGGTGGTGCTGATTGCCCTAATCGTTGGCGGCACCGTCGCTCTGGTTGTCCGCGCGGTCCGGCGCTCACGGGCGAACCGATCGGATCCGCGTTGGAAGCCGCATGGCCCCCAACCGGGTTACGAGGCCTCTGCACGCGGCGTGATGCCGAATACCCCGCTGCCGGAGTGGGCCCACTGGGATGAGGAGGGCGAGGAGGACGGCCGGGTGCGCTGAGTCCCCGGCACGACGCCCGAACAACACGAAGGTCGCGAACTTCTCGAGTCCGCGACCTCAGCGCCGATATTCAAATGTGGGCGAAGGGGGACTTGAACCCCCACGTCCCGAAGGACACTGGCACCTGAAGCCAGCGCGTCTGCCATTCCGCCACTCGCCCGGAAAAACAACCGATGGACCATACCACTCTAATGGCCGCGTTCCCCAACTGCCTGGTCGGGATTGACGGCATCCGGCGCTGGCAGACAACGGCTCTGAGCAGTGCGGACGCAAACTCTCAGAGTTTCGACGGTGCCGCGGCGTCACGCAATCCCGATACCATGCTGGAGTGAAAGCCGTTTGCCGCGCGCCGACGACATGCTGCGGCAAGTGCGGGCGGGCGCCCGGGCATGAGTAGCCAACGGGGGCTGGCGGCGCGGATCGAGCGGAAGCTCGAGGCCACCGTCGACAACGCGTTCGCCCGGGTCTTCGGCGGGTCGATCGTTCCGCAGGAGGTCGAAGCCCTCCTGCGCCGCGAGGCGCGCGACGGCGTCGAGACGCTGCACGGCAATCGCCTTTTGGCCCCCAACGAATACATCATTACCCTCGGTAGGCACGACTTCGAGAAGGTGGGCGCCGACCCTGATCTCACGTCGGGCGCTTTCGCTAGGTACTTGGCCGACTACATCCAGGAACAGGGGTGGCAAACGTATGGTGAGGTGGTCGTCCGGTTCGAGCAGTCGTCGAACCTGCGTACCGGCCAGTACCGCGCCCGTGGTGCTGTCAACCCCGATGTGCAGCCCCGCCCGATGGTCAACGATCCCGTCCGGCCACAATCAAATAGTGCGTTCGGCGCAGAACGAGGAGTAGCACCAATGACTGACGATTCGAGCTACCGCGGGGCTCAGGGGCCGGGTCGGCCCAGCGATGAGTACTACGACGACCGCTACCCGCGGCCGCAAGAAGGCGGCGCGGAACCGCAGGGGGGACCTGACCCGCGCGGCGGGTACCCGCCCGAGCAGAGCGGTTATCCGCCGCAGCAGGGCTACCCGCCGCCCCGCCACCCAGAGCAGGGCGGCTACCCGGAGCAAGGCGGCTACCAGGCCCCCGGCGGCTACCCCGAGCAGCGCGGCTACCAGGCCCCCGGCGGCTACCCCGAGCAGCGCGGCTACCAGGGGCCGGGCGGCTACCCCGAGCAAGGCCAGGGCGGCTACCCGCCGCAGTATGAGCAGCGTCCCCCCACCCCCGGCGGCTACGGCGGCCAAGGCTACGACCAGGGCTACCGGCAGGGCGGCGGCTACGGCCCGCCCGGCGGCGGTCAACCGGCTGGCGGCCAGCCCGGCGGCGGCCAGCAGGGCTACGGCGGCTACGGCGAGTACGGCCGCGGACCGGCCCGCCCCGACGAGGGCGGCTACGCTCCGCCGGAGCAACGCCCGGCCTACCCCGAGCAGGGCGGCGGGTATGAGCAGGGTGGCGGCTACGAACAAGGCGGTGGCTACGACCAGGGCTACCAGCAGGGCGGCGGCTACGGCCGGCAGGAGTACGGCGGGGATTACACGCAGTACTCCGAGAACGTCCCGGCCGGCGGATACCAGGGTCAGGCCGGCGGCTACCCCGAGACCGCTCACCGCGACTACGACTACGGCCAGCAGGCCGAGTATGCGCAGCCGAGCGAGTACGGCCAGCCCGCCGACTACGGCCAGCCCGCCGACTACGGCCAGCCGGCCGGGGGCTACGGCGCCTACGGCGGCGGTGGCTACGGCGCGGCCGGAACCGCCGTCACCCTCCAGCTCGACGACGGCAGCGGGCGCACCTATCAGCTGCGCGAGGGCTCCAACATCGTGGGCCGCGGACAAGACGCCCAGTTCCGGTTGCCGGACACCGGTGTCTCACGACGGCACCTCGAGATCCGCTGGGACGGGCAGGTGGCGCTCCTCTCGGACCTGAACTCGACCAACGGCACCACCGTCAACAACGCACCGGTGCAGGAGTGGCAGCTGGCGGACGGCGACGTGATCCGTCTGGGCCACTCGGAGATCATCGTCCGGATCCACTAACCGCGGGGCTCAACGCTGCCGTGCTTCGCCCCGCGTCGACCGCCGTCCAAGTATCGTGACGTTGCCGATGTGCTCGGGGTCACGGGCGCAGGGGGGACGCCGGGATTCCGGGGCCAGGACGGAAAGGACGCCAGATGCAGGGACTCGTACTGCAGCTGACGCGTGCCGGTTTTTTAATGTTGTTGTGGGTATTCATCTGGTCCGTGTTGCGGATCTTGCGGACCGATATCTATGCGCCCACCGGCGCCGTCATGGTGCGTCGCGGCCTGGCGTTGCGCAGCACGCTGCTGCCTTCACGGCAACGCCGGCATGCCGCGCGCTACCTCGTGGTGACCGAGGGGGCATTGGCCGGGGCCCGCATCACGCTCAGCGGGCAGCCGGTGCTGATCGGCCGGGCTGACGATTCGACGCTCGTGCTCACCGACGATTACGCCTCGACGCGGCACGCCAGGCTGTCTCAGCGCGGTTCGGAATGGTACGTCGAGGATCTAGGATCGACCAACGGCACTTACCTTGACAGGGCAAAGGTGACGACTGCGGTACGAGTTCCGATAGGGACGCCGATTCGGATCGGCAAAACGGCGATCGAGTTGCGCCCGTGACGCTGGTCCTGCGGTATGCCGCGCGCAGCGATCGCGGCTTGGTACGCGCCAATAACGAAGACTCCGTGTACGCCGGTGCGCGGCTGCTCGCCCTGGCCGACGGCATGGGCGGTCACGCCGCCGGTGAAGTGGCCTCCCAGTTGGTGATCGCCGCACTGGCCCATCTCGACGACGACGAACCCGGCGGCGACCTGCTGGCCAAGCTCGACGCGGCGGTGCGCTCGGGCAATGCGGCCATCGCGGCGCAGGTGGAGGCGGAGCCCGAACTCGAGGGCATGGGCACCACGCTCACCGCAATCCTGTTCGCGGGCGACCGAATTGGCTTGGTGCACATCGGCGATTCACGCGGTTACCTGCTGCGCGACGGTGAACTGACGCAGATCACCAAGGACGACACCTTCGTCCAGACCCTGGTCGACGAGGGCCGCATCACCCGCGAAGAGGCACACAGCCACCCGCAGCGGTCGCTGATCATGCGCGCGCTGACCGGCCACGAGGTCGAGCCCACGTTGACCATGCGCGAGGCGCGGGCCGGCGACCGCTACCTGCTCTGCTCCGACGGTCTCAGCGACCCGGTCAGCGACGAAACCATCCTCGAGGCGCTGCAGATCCCCGACGTGGCCGAAGCCGCCTACCGCCTCATCGAATTGGCGCTGCGCGGCGGCGGACCGGACAACGTGACCGTGGTGGTCGCCGATGTCGTCGACTACGACTACGGCCAGACCCAGCCGATCCTCGCCGGCGCGGTGTCGGGCGACGACGATCAAATGACGTTGCCCAACACCTCGGCGGGCCGTGCATCGGCGATCCGGCCCCGCGACGAGACGGCCAAACGTGTTGCGCCGCAACCGGAAACACCCACTCGTCCACGGTGGCCCCGGCGGCGGATGTTTTTCGTCGTGACGCTGGCGGTGTTGTTCGTCCTCTCCGGATTGGCCATCGGGTGGTGGGTCATCCAGCGCAACTATTACGTCGCCGAATTCGACGGCAAGGTGTCGATCGTCCGTGGAATCCAGGGGTCCTTGTTGGGCATACCCCTGCAGCAGCCCTATCTGGTGGGCTGCCTGAGCGCCCGCAACGAACTGTCCCTGATCAGTTACGGCCAATCCGGCCACTCGAACTGTCAAGCGATGACGCTGCGGGATCTGCGCCGTCCCGGGCAGGTGCAGGTTGAGACCGGGCTGCCCGGAGGCAGCCTCGACCAGGCCGAGTCACAGCTGCGGCAATTGCTGACCGAATACCTGCTGCCCACCTGTCCGCCACCGCGTGCCACGTCGCCGCCGGGTTCCCCGACACCCGGTAACCCCACTCCCGAACCGAGTGTCGCGACGTCGTCAGCACCCACCACGCCACAAACCACCGCTCCCTCCGGGCCCGGCGCCCCAGCCCCGACCAGCGCCACGGGCGGCCCCGCGACCTCGTCGCCGGCGGGCCCCACCACCACTTCGCAGACGGTCACAGCGCTTCCAGCGCCTCCACCTCAACCGGGCGTTGACTGCCGGACGGTGGCATGACGACCCAACTGCAGCCGCCCGTCGCGGTCACGCCCCCGCTGCCCACCCGCCGCAACGCCGAGCTGCTGCTGCTGTGCTTCGCCGCAGCGATCACCGTGGCCGCGTTGCTGATCGTCGAGGCCAACCAGGACCGCGAATTTCGTTGGAATGCAATTAGTTACGGCCTGGTTTTCTTGCTCGTGTTCGGGTCGGCGCACATGGCCATCAGGCGGTTCGCCCCCTACACCGACCCGCTGCTGCTACCAATCGTGGCGCTGGAGTGATGGCGGCCGCTGAGCTGGCTGCTGACCAGGTCGAGTCGATGGATCATCACCAGGCCAAGTCCGTTGAGCAGCGCCACGATTGGTAGCAGCAGCGGGTCGGTGTAGGGGGCGAACCGCCTGATGGCCATGTGCGCCGACCCGAACA
>NZ_LZIZ01000250.1:0-8384 GCF_001666915.1 Mycobacterium sp. E3339
GGACCCGTTGGCGCCGGGCGCCGATAGTCCGGGCGACGGCGCGCCCACCGGCGGTCAGTCGGTTGCCGAGCTGTTGGCGCGGTTGCAGGTCCAGCCGTCCGAGGGTGGCCGCCGCCGCAGACGTGAATAGCCGCGGCAGCTGAGCTGGGAGCTTCCTCACATTGGGCTTGGCGCCCTGATCGACTACAGTTTTAGTGACCGAACGGTACCCACGCGGTGGGACCGGAACGAACGAATAAATCTGTGAGGTCGTCTGCGATGGTGCAGTTCGACGGTTTGCGCCCGGCCAGGCTCAAGGTGGGAGTCATCTCGGCCGGCCGGGTGGGCACCGCGCTCGGTGTCGCGCTGGAGCGCGCCGACCACGTCGTGGTCGCGTGCAGCGCCATCTCCCACGCGTCGCGGCAGCGCGCCCAGCGCCGGCTGCCCGACACCCCGGTCATGCCCCCACCGGACGTCGCCGCCGCCGCGGAGCTGCTGCTGCTGGCCGTCCCGGACAGCGAACTGGCCGGCCTCGTGTCCGGGTTGGCCGCGACCTCGTCGGTGCGCCCGGGCACGATCGTCGTCCACACCTCCGGCGCCAACGGTGTCGGCATCCTGGAGCCGTTGACCCGGGACGGCTGCATTCCGCTGGCGATCCACCCGGCGATGACGTTCACCGGATCGGACGAGGACATCAGCAGGCTGCCCGACACCTGCTTCGGGATCACCGCGGCCGACGAGGTCGGTTACGCGATCGGGCAGTCGCTCGTGCTGGAAATGGGCGGTGAACCGTTCTGCGTGCGCGAAGAGGCGCGGGTGCTCTACCACGCCGCCCTGGCGCACGCAGGCAACCACCTCGTGACGGTGCTCGCCGACGCGCTCGAGGCGTTGCGGGCGGCCCTGCGCGGCAGCGAACTGCTCGGGCAACAGTCCGTCGACGACTCCCCGGGCGGCATCGCCGAACGCATCGTCGGGCCGCTGGCCCGGGCCGCGCTGGAGAACACCCTCCAACGCGGGCAGGCCGCGCTCACCGGTCCGGTCGCGCGCGGTGACGCGGCCGCGGTCGCCGGGCATCTAGCCGCGCTCAACCGGGTCGACCCGGAACTGGCCCAGGCCTACCGGGTGAACGCGCTGCGGACGGCCCGGCGCGCCCACGCTCCCGCCGACGTCGTCGAGGTCCTGGCGGGATGAGGCCAGGCAACGCGCCCGCGTTCAACGCCGGCGAACTCAACGTGTACTCCCGCCCGCGCGACGTCGCGGACGTCTGCCGCGCGCTGCGCCACACCGGCCGCCGGGTGATGCTGGTGCCCACCATGGGCGCGCTGCACGACGGTCACCTCGCCCTGGTGCGCGCGGCCAAGCGGGTGCCGGGCTCGGTGGTGGCCGTCTCGATCTTCGTCAACCCCCTCCAGTTCGGCGCCGGCGAAGACCTCGACGCCTACCCCAGGACCCTGGACGACGACGTGGCGCTGCTGCGCGGCGAAGGCGTCGAAATCGTGTTCGCGCCAACGGCCGCGGCGATGTACCCCGACGGCCTGCGCACCACCGTGCAGCCCGGCCCGCTGGCCACCGACCTGGAGGGCGGTCCGCGACCGACCCACTTCGCCGGCGTGCTGACCGTGGTGTGCAAACTCCTGCAGATCGTGCGCCCGGACCGAGTGTTCTTCGGCGAGAAGGACTATCAGCAGCTGGTGCTGATCCGGCAGATGGTCGCCGACCTCAACATCGACGTCACGGTGGTCGGCGTACCCACCGTCCGCGAGGCCGACGGGCTGGCCATGTCGTCTCGTAACCGCTACCTCGACCCGGCGCAGCGCGAGGCGGCCGTGGCGGTGTCGGCGGCGTTGACCGCGGCGGCGCACGCCGCCGACGCGGGGCCGCGGGCCGCGCTGGACGCGGCGCGCGCGGTGCTCGACGCGGTGCCCGACCTCACCGTCGACTACCTCGAGTTGCGCGACCCGGAGCTCGGCCCGTTGCGGGGCAACCGAACCGCAAGGCTGCTCGTTGCCGTCCGCCTGGGCACCACCAGGCTGCTGGACAACATCGCGATCGAGATCGAAACTTCGCCGGCACCCGTGGGGCCGGACGGACTCGCCCAATCACATTGGAGGAATTGATGTTACGGACGATGCTCAAGTCGAAGATCCACCGCGCCACCGTCACTCAGGCCGACCTGCACTACGTCGGCTCGGTGACCATCGACGCCGACCTGATGGACGCCGCCGACCTCCTCGAGGGCGAGCAGGTGACCATCGTCGACATCGACAACGGCGCCCGCCTGGTCACCTACGCGATCACCGGGGAACGCGGCAGCGGGGTGATCGGAATCAACGGCGCCGCAGCGCATCTCGTGCACCCGGGCGATCTGGTGATCCTGATCGCGTACGGCACCATGGAAGAGGCGGAGGCCCGGTCGTATGAGCCGCGGATCGTGTTCGTCGACGCCGACAACAAGCCGATCGACCTCGGCCACGACCCGGCGTTCGTGCCCGCCGACGCCGCCGAGTTACTCGATCCCCGAATCGTTGCGCGGTAGCCGTGCTGCTGGCGATCGACGTCCGCAACACCCACACCGTCGTTGGGTTGATCTCCGGGTCGAAAGAGCACGCGAAGGTGGTGCAGCACTGGCGGATCCGGACCGAGTCCGAGGTGACCGCCGACGAGCTGGCCCTGACCATTGACGGGCTGATCGGCGACGACTCCGAGCGGCTGACCGGGGCCGCCGCCCTGTCCACCGTCCCGTCGGTGCTGCACGAGGTGCGGATCATGCTCGACCAGTACTGGCCGTCGGTGCCGCACGTGCTGATCGAGCCGGGTGTGCGCACCGGCATCCCGCTGCTGGTGGACAATCCGAAAGAAGTGGGCGCAGACCGAATCGTCAACTGCCTGGCCGCTTTTCACCGATTCCAGAGCGCAGCCATCGTCATCGACTTCGGCTCCTCGATCTGCGTGGACGTCGTGTCGGCCAAGGGGGAGTTCCTCGGCGGCGCGATCGCCCCGGGCGTGCAGGTGTCGTCGGACGCCGCCGCGGCGCGCTCCGCGGCGCTGCGCCGGGTGGAGTTGTCCCGCCCGCGTTCGGTGGTGGGCAAGAACACGGTTGAATGCATGCAGGCCGGGGCGGTGTTCGGCTTCGCCGGTCTGGTCGACGGGCTGGTCGGGCGCATCCGCCAGGACGTGGACGGCTTCGCCGGCGACGACGTCGCCGTGGTGGCGACGGGGCACACGGCACCCCTGCTGCTGCCCGAGCTGCACACGCCCAGCCACTACGACCAGCACTTGACCTTGCAGGGGCTGCGGCTGGTGTTCGAACGCAACCGGGACGCCCAGCGCGGCCGGCTGAAGACCGCGCGCTGAGTATCCCTGCGACGAGATTGCCCCAGCGGTCGTGGTTGCGGCCGGAACAACGACCCTGACGGCAATCTCGGCGGGCCGCCGGTAAGAGCCGCTCCGCGAGGTCATTTAAGCTGGCACGTCGTGAGTGACGCCAGCGAGGACGCAGCCGCGGACCTGCCCGAGCAGTTCCGCATCCGCCGGGACAAGCGCGCTCGCCTGCTGGCCGAGGGTCGGGAACCCTATCCGGTCGCCATCGAACGCACCCACACGCTGGCCCAGGTGCGCGCCGAGCACCCCGACCTGCCGATCGACACCGCGACCGACGACGTCGTCGGCATCGCGGGCCGGGTGATCTTCGCGCGCAACTCCGGCAAATTGTGCTTCGCGACACTCCAGGAGGGCGACGGCACCACCCTGCAGGTGATGCTCAGCCTCGACAAGGTCGGCCGGGAATCGCTGGACGCGTGGAAAGCCGACGTCGACCTCGGCGACATCGTCTACGTGCACGGCAACGTGATCAGCTCACGTCGAGGCGAATTGTCCGTACTCGCCGATTCGTGGCAGATCGCGACCAAGTCATTGCGGCCGCTGCCGGTGGCGCACAAGGAGATGAGCGAAGAGGCGCGGGTGCGGCAGCGCTACGTCGACCTCATCGTCCGGCCGCAGGCCCGCACGGTGGCGCGGCAGCGAATCGCGGTGGTCCGCGCGATCCGCAACGCGCTGGAACGGCGCGGGTTTCTCGAAGTCGAAACGCCCATGTTGCAGACGCTGGCCGGCGGCGCGGCGGCGCGGCCGTTCGTCACGCATTCTAATGCGCTGGACATCGATCTCTACCTGCGGATCGCACCCGAACTGTTCCTCAAGCGCTGCATCGTCGGTGGTTTCGACAAGGTCTTCGAAGTTAATCGCGTCTTCCGAAACGAAGGCGCGGATTCCACGCATTCTCCGGAATTTTCCATGTTGGAGACCTACCAGGCCTACGGAACCTATGACGATTCGGCAGTCGTCACGCGCGAGCTTATTCAAGAGGTCGCCGATGAGGCGATCGGAACCAGACAACTACCCCTGCCCGACGGGACGGTCTACGACATAGACGGAGAATGGGCGTCGATTCAAATGTACCCGTCGCTGTCCGCGGCGCTCGGGGAGGAGATCACCCCCGAGACGTCGGTCGAGCGGCTGTGGGCCATCACGCATCGGCTGGGGCTCGAGGTGCCCACCGACCGGGGCTACGGACACGGCAAGCTCGTCGAGGAGCTCTGGGAGCACACGGTGGGCAATACGCTGACCGCGCCCACTTTCGTGCGGGACTTCCCCGTCGAGACAACGCCTTTGACGCGCCAGCACCGCAGCATCCCGGGGGTCACCGAGAAGTGGGACCTTTACATTCGCGGGGTCGAACTGGCCACCGGGTATTCCGAATTGAACGACCCGGTGGTGCAGCGGGAGAGATTCGCCGCACAGGCGCGGGCGGCTGCGGCCGGCGACGACGAAGCCATGGTGCTCGACGAAGATTTTCTCGCCGCCCTCGAGTATGGGATGCCCCCGTGCACCGGAACGGGAATGGGTATCGATCGGTTGTTGATGACTTTGACTGGCCTGTCAATTCGAGAGACAGTTTTGTTCCCGATTGTTCGGCCGCACTCCACTTGAAAAGTGCAACTGTGCGCCTCGCGGCCGGATTGAGTATGCTGCGTTGTTATGGCAGATTGGTGACCCGGGGAGGCTCACCCAAACTGCTCAGCAACTGCTCAGGACGAAATGCGAGGATAAGCTAATGGCGAAAAAAGTGACCGTCACCTTGGTCGATGATTTCGACGGTGCCGGCGCAGCCGACGAAACGGTCGAATTCGGGCTTGACGGGGTTACCTATGAGATTGACCTTTCGTCGAAGAATGCCGCCAAACTCCGCAACGACCTGAAGCAGTGGGTGGAAGCCGGTCGCCGGGTCGGCGGGCGGCGGCGCGGGCGTTCGGGCTCCGGTCGTGGTCGTGGCGCGATCGACCGTGAGCAGAGCGCGGCGATCCGCGAATGGGCCCGCCGCAACGGCCACAACGTGTCGACGCGCGGCCGCATCCCGGCCGACGTCATCGACGCCTTCCACGCGGCCACTTAAGGAAACCTCTCACCGGCGTCCGGGCCGCACAGGCCTGGGCGCCGGTTTGTCGTTCGCTGGCCGCGAAAGAATCAGCCGCGACCGAAGGAAACCAATTGGCGCCCGGCCACGTTGCTCCAAGTACGGCGCTGTAATCACAGGGGAGATTGCCCGAGACGGGCCGGCGGGCCTTGAACAGCAAGGGACCGCAAGGTTATGCCCCCTGGCAGACCGACCATTACAGTGGATGGCAGGTACGCGAGCCGGCCCCAACGGGGGCCGGTGGGCCACTAACAGGCTTGTACCGATGTGAGGGAGAGCAGGTAGCAGGCGATGTTTGAAAGATTTACCGACCGTGCCCGCAGGGTCGTCGTCCTGGCGCAAGAAGAGGCCCGGATGCTCAACCACAACTACATCGGCACCGAGCACATCCTGTTGGGTCTGATTCACGAGGGCGAGGGCGTCGCGGCGAAGTCGCTGGAGTCCTTGGGCATTTCGCTGGAGGGCGTTCGCAGCCAGGTCGAGGAGATCATCGGCCAGGGCCAGCAGGCGCCGTCGGGCCACATCCCCTTCACCCCGCGCGCCAAGAAGGTTCTCGAGCTGAGCCTGCGTGAGGCGCTGCAGCTCGGCCACAACTACATCGGCACCGAGCACATCCTGCTGGGCCTGATCCGCGAGGGCGAGGGCGTGGCCGCCCAGGTCCTGGTGAAGCTCGGCGCCGAACTGACCCGGGTGCGTCAGCAGGTCATCCAGCTGCTCAGCGGCTACCAGGGCAAGGAGGCCGCGGAGGCCGGCACCGGTGGCCGAGGCGGCGAATCGGGCAGCCCGTCCACCTCGTTGGTGCTCGACCAGTTCGGGCGCAACCTGACGGCCGCCGCGATGGAGGGCAAGCTCGACCCGGTCATCGGCCGCGAGAAGGAAATCGAGCGGGTCATGCAGGTGCTCAGCCGCCGCACCAAGAACAACCCGGTGCTGATCGGCGAGCCCGGCGTCGGCAAGACCGCCGTCGTCGAGGGCCTGGCGCAGGCGATCGTGCACGGCCAGGTTCCGGAGACGCTGAAGGACAAGCAGCTCTACACGCTTGACCTCGGCTCGCTGGTGGCCGGCTCGCGCTACCGCGGTGACTTCGAGGAGCGGCTGAAGAAGGTGCTCAAGGAGATCAACACCCGCGGCGACATCATCCTGTTCATCGACGAGCTGCACACGCTCGTCGGTGCCGGGGCCGCCGAGGGCGCGATCGACGCCGCGAGCATCCTCAAGCCCAAGCTGGCCCGCGGCGAGCTGCAGACCATCGGCGCGACCACACTCGACGAGTACCGCAAGTACATCGAGAAGGACGCCGCCCTGGAGCGCCGCTTCCAGCCGGTCCAGGTGGGGGAGCCGACGGTGGAGCACACCATCGAGATCCTCAAGGGCCTGCGCGACCGCTACGAGGCGCACCACCGGGTGTCGATCTCCGACGCGGCGTTGGTGGCCGCCGCCACCCTGGCCGACCGCTACATCAACGACCGGTTCCTGCCCGACAAGGCGATCGACCTGATCGACGAGGCGGGCGCCCGGATGCGGATCCGCCGGATGACCGCGCCGCCAGACCTGCGTGAGTTCGACGAGAAGATCGCCGACGCGCGCCGCGAAAAGGAGTCCGCGATCGACGCTCAGGACTTCGAGAAGGCCGCCAGCCTGCGCGACCGGGAGAAGACCCTGGTCGCCCAGCGGGCCGAGCGCGAAAAGCAGTGGCGCTCCGGCGATCTCGACGTGGTCGCCGAGGTCGACGACGAGCAGATCGCCGAGGTGCTGGGCAACTGGACCGGCATCCCGGTGTTCAAGCTGACGGAGGCCGAGACCACGCGGTTGCTGCGCATGGAGGACGAGCTGCACAAGCGGATCATCGGCCAGGAGGACGCCGTCAAGGCCGTCTCCAAGGCGATCCGCCGCACCCGCGCCGGGTTGAAGGACCCCAAGCGCCCGTCGGGCTCGTTCATCTTCGCCGGCCCGTCCGGTGTCGGTAAGACCGAGCTGTCGAAGGCGCTGGCCAACTTCCTGTTCGGCGACGACGACGCGCTCATCCAGATCGACATGGGCGAGTTCCACGACCGGTTCACCGCGTCGCGGTTGTTCGGCGCCCCGCCGGGATACGTCGGCTACGAGGAGGGCGGCCAGCTCACCGAGAAGGTGCGCCGCAAGCCGTTCTCCGTGGTGCTGTTCGACGAGATCGAGAAGGCCCACCAGGAGATCTACAACAGCCTGTTGCAGGTCCTCGAGGACGGCCGGCTCACCGACGGGCAGGGCCGCACGGTGGACTTCAAGAACACCGTGCTGATCTTCACCTCGAACCTCGGCACGTCCGACATCTCCAAGCCGGTCGGCCTGGGCTTCACCCAGGGTGGCGGTGAGAACAACTACGAGCGGATGAAGCAGAAGGTCAACGACGAGCTGAAGAAGCACTTCCGCCCGGAGTTCCTCAACCGCATCGACGACATCATCGTCTTCCACCAGCTGACTCGCGACGAGATCATCCGGATGGTCGACCTGATGGTCGAGCGCGTCGGCAAGCAGCTCAAGGCCAAGGACATGGCCCTCGAGCTGACCGACAAGGCGAAGGCGTTGCTGGCCAAGCGCGGCTTCGACCCGGTGCTGGGTGCCCGTCCGTTGCGGCGCACCATCCAGCGCGAGATCGAGGACCAGCTGTCCGAGAAGATCCTCTTCGAGGAGGTCGGGCCGGGCCAGATCGTCACGGTCGACGTGGACAACTGGGACGGCGAGAGCGCCGGCGAGGACGCGGTGTTCACCTTCACCGGGACGCGCAAGCCGCCGGCCGAGCCGGACCTGGCGAAGGCCGGAGCGCACGCGGCTCCGGAAACGCCCTAGCGGTTACCGAAAACGGGCGGTTAGTCTCACGGGACTAACCGCCCGTTTTCGCTGTGACCAGGAGGCCCGCCGTGCTGATCGTCACCACCAACGACCTCCCCGGGTGGGA
>NZ_LZIZ01000251.1:0-54634 GCF_001666915.1 Mycobacterium sp. E3339
TCATCGGTTGGCCGCGCGATCAACGCGATCACCTCATCGACTGGGGCGGCGCCACTTTCGATGTCCTCGGTCCGCTGAATTGGCAGGCGATCAAATCGACGCCTCGCGCGTTGCAAATGCTGCGGTTCGCGCGCCGCGTGGTGCGCCAGCGGGCCGTTCTCGAGGGCAGCATGGCACACGAGCTTCTGATCGCCGCCGACGAAGGCAAGCTGCCGCACCGCGAGTGTTCGCCGCTGATGGTCGACTACCTCGCGCCGTCGATCGACACCACGATGAGCGCCATCTCCAACGCGTTGCATTTGTTCGCGTGCCACCCCGAGCAATGGCGACTCCTGAAAGAGGACCCGGCCCTGATGACCAACGCCGTCAACGAGGTGGTCCGGTATGAACCCCCGCTGCGTGCATTCGCGCGCTGGGTGCCAAGGCAAACCGAAATAGCCGGCACCCCAATACTATCCGGTGCCCGAGTCCTCGTGATATACGCCTCAGCCAACCGCGACGAACGCGAGTGGGAGGAACCCGACCTCTTCGACATCCGCCGTGACGCCAGCCGTCAAATCGGATTCGGACAGGGTGCGCATGCCTGTGCCGGCCAGGGCCTGGCGCGTTTGGAAACGGCGGCCATGCTGCGCGCGCTGCTTGAACGCGTCGACCGCATCGAGGTCACCGGTGCACCAAAATGGGCTATTAACAACATCATCCGCCGTCACGAAGCGCTGCCGCTAAAGCTGGTTGCCGCATGAGACTCTTACCCTTGGCCGCCGAGCCGTTCACCCCTTCGGCCGACCGCGACATGCTCCCGTCGGAGCGCCGCGAATTCGTCCGCACGCACCGGACGTGTGTCTTCGGGTACCGCCGCCGCCATGACGGCCCGGCCATGTCGATCGTGTATTACGTCCCGACCGATGACGACGAGCTGCTGGTGTCCACCATGGCCGGCCGCGCGAAGGCGAACGCCGTGGCGCGGGACCCGAAAGTGAGCATTTGCGTGCTGGACGAGCGCTGGCCGTTCTCCTTCTTGCAGGTGTATGCCGACGCCGTCATCGATCGAGACCCTGACCTCGTTGTCGACGTCATGATGGCCGTCGGCTGGCGGATGTCCGGGCAGCTGGCAGGCGCGGACGCACGGCCCTTCGTCAGGGAAATGGCCGAGCGCGAAGACAGGCTGGTGATCCGCTGCCGTCCCTACGCGACGTTCGCCACGCCGCCGCGTCATCTATATGCGAACGAGGAAGCGACCGAGCTGACGCACTGGGGATCATCGTCGCTCCCGTGGGACGCCCCGGATCCCGTTGCGCGATAGGTAAATCAGGCCCCGTATACGGGAACCGGCGGCCGGGCCTTGGCGAGCAGGTCCGCGACGACGGGCCCCAATTCGGCGGGATCCCACCGCGCACCCTTGTCGATCTGCGGCCCGTGGGCCCAGCCCTCGGCGACCCGGATCTTGCCGCCCTCGACCTCGAACACCTTGCCGGTGACGTCCCGCGACTCGGCGCTGCCCAGCCAGACCACCAGCGGCGAGACGTTCTCCGGCGCCATGGCGTCGAAATCCTGGTCCTGCGTGGCCATCATCTCGGCGAAGACGGTCTCGGTCATGCGGGTCCGGGCCGACGGCGCGATGGCGTTGACCGTGACGCCGTAGCGGCCCATCTCCGCCGCACCGACGAGCGTCATCGCCGCGATGCCGGCCTTGGCCGCGCTGTAGTTGCCCTGCCCGACGCTGCCCTGCAGGCCGGCACCCGAACTGGTGTTGATGATCCGCGCGTCGACCGTCTTGCCCTCCTTGGACAGCCCGCGCCAGTACGACGCCGCGTGCCGCATCGTGGCGAAGTGGCCCTTGAGGTGCACGGCGATGACGGCGTCGAACTCCTCCTCGCTGGTGTTGGCCATCATCCTGTCGCGCACGATGCCGGCGTTGTTCACCAGAACGTCCAGCCCGCCGAAGGTGTCGACGGCGGTCTGGATCAGGCCGGCCGCTTCGTCCCAGTCGGCGACGTTGGATCCATTGGCTACGGCTTCCCCACCGGCCGCGGTGATTTCGTCGACCACGCCCTGCGCCGCGCTGCCGCCGCCCGCCGGGGAGCCATCCAGTCCCACGCCGATGTCGTTGACCACCACGCGCGCTCCCTCGGCCGCGAAGGCCAGCGCATGCGCGCGCCCGATACCGCCGCCCGCCCCGGTGACGATGACGACGCGGCCGTCAACCACTCCCATTGTTCGTGTCTCCTCTACTTGATCGCGTTGGCATTCGTGGTGGCCAGGTAGTGCGGCGGTTCGCCGCCACCGTGCACCTCCAGCGAGGCGCCGCTGATGTAGGAGGCCGTGTCCGACGCCAGAAATGCTGCGGCCCAACCGATGTCCTCGGGCTGGGCCAGCCGGCCCAGCGGCACGTTCTTGGAGATCGCGGCGATGGACTCGGCGTCGCCGTAAAACAGTTCGGATTGCTCGGTTTCCACCATGCCCACCACGCAGGCGTTCACCCGCACCTTCGGCCCCCACTCCACCGCAAGCGTCTGCGTGAGGCTTTCGAGTCCGGCCTTGGCCGCGCCGTAGGCGCCGGTGCCCGGTGACGGCCGTCGACCGGACAGACTGCAGATGTTGACGATCGACCCGCCGCGTTCCTGGCCTTGCATGTGGGCGTTGGCATGCTGCGAAACCGACAGCGCGCCAATCAGGTTCAACTCGATGATCTTGCGGTTGAACTTCGCGCTGGACTCCGCGGTCAGCACGTACGGCGAACCGCCGGCGTTGTTGACCACGACGTCGAGCCGGCCATGCGTGTCGACGATGGAATCGATCAGCGCCTTGACGGCGTCGTCGTCACGGACGTCGCAGGAGTGGAACTCATAGGGCAGGCCCTCGACGGCCCGCCGCGCGCAGGTGATGACGGTGGCGCCCTGCCCGGCGAAAACCGAGCTGATGCCGGCGCCCACCCCGCGAACCCCGCCGGTGACCAGAACCACCCGCCCGGCCAGCCCCAAGTTGATGGCGTCGGGTGCTTCGGCGCGAGTCACTGTGCTAGCGTACCAAGCAAGTGCTTGCTTAGGTAGTTACCCCACAAGGAAGTGGCACCTTGCCCATCACATCCGAAACCACCGAACCGGGCATCGTCGCGGTCACCGTCGACTTTCCCCCGGTCAACGCCATCCCGTCGCGCGGCTGGTTTGAACTGGCCGACGTCATCACGGCCGCCGGCCAGGATCCGCAGACGCATGTCGTGATCCTGCGGGCGGAGGGCCGCGGCTTCAACGCCGGGGTCGACATCAAGGAGATGCAGCGCACCGAGGGATTCACCGCGCTGATCGACGCCAACCGCGGCTGCTTCGCCGCCTTCCGCGCGGTCTACGAGTGCGCGGTGCCGGTCGTCGCCGCGGTGAACGGATTCTGCGTCGGCGGCGGCATCGGCCTGGTCGGCAACTCCGACGTCATCGTGGCCTCCGAGGACGCCACCTTCGCGTTGCCCGAGGTGGAACGCGGCGCGCTCGGGGCGGCCACCCACCTGTCGCGGCTGGTGCCCCAGCACCTGATGCGGCGGCTGTTCTTCACCGCCGCGACCGTCGACGCCGCCACCCTGCACCATTTCGGCTCGGTGCACGAGGTGGTGCCGCGCGACGAGCTGGACGAGGCCGCGCTACGGGTCGCCCGCGACATCGCCGCCAAGGACACCCGCGTCATCCGGGCCGCCAAGGAGGCGCTCAACCTGATCGACGTGCAGCGGGTCAACTCGAGTTACCGCATGGAACAAGGCTTTACGTTCGAGCTAAACCTGGCCGGGGTGGCCGACGAGCACCGCGACGCGTTCGCCGGGACGGCTAAGGGCAAGAAAGCATGAGCGACAAGAGAACCACGTTGGACGACGCCGTCGCGCAATTGCGCAGCGGCATGACGATCGGCATCGGCGGCTGGGGCTCGCGCCGCAAGCCGATGGCGTTCGTGCGGGCGATGCTGCGCACGGACCTGAAGGACCTGACCGTGGTCACCTATGGCGGGCCCGACCTCGGGCTGCTCTGCTCGGCGGGCAAGGTCAAGCGCGTCTACTACGGCTTCGTCTCGCTGGACTCCCCGCCCTTCTACGACCCCTGGTTCGCCAAGGCCCGCACGAGCGGCGCCATCGAGGCCCGCGAAATGGACGAGGGCATGTTGCGCTGCGGCCTGCAGGCCGCCGCCCAACGCCTGCCGTTCCTGCCGATTCGGGCCGGGCTGGGCAGCTCGGTCCCCGACTTCTGGGAGGGTGAGCTGAAGACGGTGGCCAGTCCGTACCCCGCGCCCGAGGGCGGCCACGAGACGCTGATCGCCATGCCGGCGTTGCGCCTGGATGCCGCCTTCGCGCACCTGAATCTCGGTGACTGCCAAGGCAATGCGGCCTACACCGGGATCGATCCCTACTTCGACGACCTGTTCCTGATGGCCGCCGAAAAGCGCTTCCTGTCGGTAGAGCGCGTCGTCTCCACCGAGGAGCTGGTCAAGGCCGTTCCCCCGCAGGCGCTGCTGGTGAACCGGATGATGGTCGACTCGGTGGTTGAGGCGCCGGGTGGGGCCCACTTCACCACCGCCGCACCGGATTACGGCCGTGACGAGAAATTCCAGCGGCACTATGCCGAGGCCGCCTCGACCGATGAAGGCTGGCAGCAGTTCGTCCAGACCTACCTGTCGGGTGACGAGGACGACTACCAGGCGGCGGTTCGCGCGTTCGCAGAGGAGGCGGCCAAGTGAGCAGCACCCGCGCCGAGGTGTGCGCAGTCGCCTGTGCCGACCTGTTCGAAGGAGCCGGCGAAATCATGGTCAGCCCCATGACAAACATGGCCTCGGTCGGCGCGCGGCTGGCGCGGTTGACGTGTTCCCCCGACATTCTGCTCACCGACGGCGAGGCGCAGCTGCTGGCCGACACCCCGGCTTTGGGCAAGACCGGGCCCGTCGAGGGCTGGATGCCGTTCGGCCGGGTGTTCGAGACGCTGGCCTGGGGCCGGCGGCACGTGGTGATGGGCGCGAATCAGGTTGACCGCTTTGGCAATCAGAACATTTCGGCGTTCGGCCCGCTGCAGCACCCGACCCGGCAGATGTTCGGCCTGCGCGGCGCGCCCGGCAACGCGATCAACCACGCGACCAGTTACTGGGTGGGCAACCACTCCAAGCGGGTGTTCTGCGAGGCCGTCGACGTGGTCTGCGGCATCGGCTGGGACAAGGTGGACCCCGACAACCCGGCTTTCCGCTTCGCCAACACCTACCGGGTGGTGTCCAACCTCGGGGTGTTCGACTTCGGCGGCCCGGACCGGACGATGCGCGCGCTGACACTGCACCCCGGGGTGTCGCCGGACGACGTCCGCGAGGCCACCTCGTTCGAGGTGCACGGCCTCGACGAGGCCGGCGAGACCAGGCTCCCGACCGATGAGGAGCTGCGGCTGATCCGCGAGGTGATCGACCCGAAGTCCCTGCGCGACAGGGAGATCCGTTAATGAAGCTGCGCACGCCGCTGACCGAGCTGGTCGGTGTCGAGCACCCCGTCGTCCAGACCGGGATGGGCTGGGTGGCCGGTGCCCGGCTGGTGGCCGCAACGGCCAACGCCGGCGGCCTGGGCATCCTGGCGTCGGCCACCATGACCCTGGACGAGTTGGCGACGGCCATCGGCAAGGTCAAGGCCGCCACCGACAAGCCGTTCGGGGTGAACATCCGCGCCGACGCCGCCGACGCCGGCGACCGCGTCGATTTGATGATCCGCGAGGGCGTGAAGGTGGCGTCGTTCGCCCTGGCGCCCAAGCAGGAGCTCATCGCCCGGCTGAAAGAGGCCGGCGCGGTGGTGATCCCGTCGATCGGCGCCGCCAAGCACGCCAAAAAGGTGGCCGCCTGGGGCGCCGACGCCATGATCGTGCAGGGCGGCGAGGGTGGCGGGCACACCGGGCCCGTGGCCACGACGCTGCTGCTGCCGTCGGTGCTGGACGCCGTGGCGGGCACCGGGATTCCGGTGATCGCGGCGGGCGGCTTCTTCGACGGGCGCGGGCTGGCGGCCGCCTTGAGCTACGGCGCCGCCGGCGTGGCGATGGGCACGCGCTTCCTGCTGACCTCCGACTCGACCGTGCCCGACGCGGTCAAGCGGCGCTACCTGGATGCCGCGCTGGACGGCACGGTGGTCACCACACGCGTCGACGGCATGCCGCACCGGGTGCTGCGCACCGGCCTGGTCGAGAGGCTGGAAAGCGGTTCGCCGGTAAGGGGTCTCACCGCGGCTGTGCGCAATGCCGCGAAGTTCAAGCACATGTCGCAGATGACCTGGGCCTCGATGGTCCGCGACGGCCTGGCCATGCGGCACGGCAAGGAGCTGACCTGGTCCCAGGTGGTGATGGCGGCCAACACCCCGATGCTGCTGAAGGCCGGGCTGGTCGAGGGAAACACCGAGGCCGGGGTGCTGGCCTCCGGGCAGGTGGCCGGGATCCTCGAGGACCTGCCGTCGTGCGCCGAGCTGATCGAGTCGATCGTGCGGGACGCGATCACGCACCTGCGGGCGGCGTCGGCACTGGTCGAAGGCGACGACTAAAGACCCTGGCTTGCGTTGCGACCCCGGGTCCATCGTGGGGTCATGAGTGCGCTGACACCCGAGGCGTGGCCCAAGCCATTACTGGGCGCGGTCCGTGTTTCCAACAGATACCTGCTCAACCCGCTGATGTTGCGCCTGGCCGGCCGCAAACACTGGTACGCATCGGCCATCCACCACACCGGGCGACGGTCGGGCAAGCAGTACACCACCCCGATCGTCGCGGACCGGATTGACGATGGGTTCGTCGTACCGCTGCCCTACGGCACCCGGGTCGACTGGTTGCAGAACGTCCTTGCGGCCGGAGGCGCAAGCATTTCCTCGGACGGCGAGAGCTACCAGGTGACGCGGCCCGAGGTCCTCGACGCGGCGGCCGCCATGCCCATGCTGTCGGCCGAGCGCCGACGCACGTTCGCCCGCGTCGGCATCCAGCACTACCTCAAAGTCCGGGACGCCGCACCGCCGAGTTGAGCGCGTCGTGAGTCTCGGCCACCGCGAGACTGAAACCACGCACACGTTCTACGGCGTGTCGTGTGCGAGGTTTCAGTGTCGCGCCTTAAGGGGAAGCCGCGCGCCGAAACACGAGACGGCGCAGGGACTTACAGTCGCTCGACGATGGTGACGTTCGCCGTGCCACCCCCCTCGCACATCGTCTGCAGGCCGTAGCGACCGCCGACGCGCTCGAGTTCGTTGAGCATGGTGGCGAACAACTTGGCGCCGGTGGCGCCCAGCGGATGCCCGAGCGCGATCGCGCCGCCGTTGGGGTTGACCTTCTCGGGGTCGGCCTTGATCTCCTTGAGCCAGGCCAGCACCACCGGCGCGAACGCCTCGTTGATCTCGACGGTGTCGATGTCGTCGATCGACAGCCCCGTCTTCTCCAGCGCGTAGCGGGTGGCCGGGATCGGGCCGGTCAGCATGAACACCGGGTCGGCCGCGCGGGCGCTGATGTGGTGGATGCGGGCCCGCGGCGTGAGCTTGTGGTCCTTGACGGCCTGCTCCGAGGCCAGCAGCACCGCGCTCGCCCCGTCGGAGATCTGGCTCGCCATCGCGGCCGTCAGCTTGCCGCCCTCGACCAGCGTCTTGAGGCCGGCCATCTTTTCCAGCGACGACTCCCTGGGACCCTCGTCCACCCGGAACGGCCCGGATTCCGTTTCCACGGTGATGATTTCGTTGTCGAAGTGACCGCTGCGGATCGCGGCGAACGCGCGCTCGTGGCTGGCCAGCGCGAACCGCTCCATCTCCTCGCGCGACAGGTTCCACTTTTCGGCGATCAGCTCCGAGCCGCGGAACTGCGAGATCTCCTGGTCGCCGTAGCGGTGCAGCCACTGCTTGGACTCGTTGGTCGGCGAGGTGAAACCGAATTGCTCGCCCACGGTCATGGCCGAGGAGATCGGGATCTGGCTCATGTTCTGCACCCCGCCGGCCACGATGAGGTCGGCCGTGCCGGCCATGATCGCCTGTGCGCCAAAGGAAATCGCCTGCTGGCTGGAACCGCACTGGCGGTCGACGGTGACGCCGGGCACCTCTTCGGGGTAACCCGCGGCCAGCCACGAAAGCCGCGCGATGTTGCCGGCCTGGGCACCGATGGCGTCGACGCAGCCGGCGATCACGTCGTCGACGGCGGCGGGATCGACGTCGACCCGGTCGAGCAGGCCGCGCCACGCATAAGCGCCCAGGTCGACGGGATGTACCCCGGCGAGCGATCCACCGCGCTTGCCGACCGCGGTGCGCACAGCGTCGATGACGTACGCCTCAGGCATTTTCGACTCCTTCTTTGGTGATTCCACCGAGAACGATGGCGAGGTATTGCTGGCCCACCTGCTGAGCGGTGAGGGGCCCTCCGGGTTGATACCAGCGCACCGACACCCAAGTGGTGTCACGAATGAAACGGTAGACGAGGTCGACGTTGAGGTCGGGCCGGAAGTACCCCTCGTCGATGCCCTGGTTGATGACCTCGACCCACATCTTGCGTTGCTGCCGGTTCATGTCCTCGATGTAGGAGAACCGGGGCTGCGCCAACAACCGTTGGGCTTCGTCCTGATAGATCACGACCTGGGCGTGCCGATGCTCGATCGCCTCGAACGACGCCATGAACAGCCCCTTGAGCCGCTCCAGCGGGTTGGCCTCGCTGTCGACGATCTCGCGGTAGCGGGCGAACAACCAGTCCAGGAAGCTGCGCAGCACCTCGTCGACCATCTCCTCCTTGGAGGAGAAGTGGTGATACAGGCTGCCGGACAGAATCCCGGCGCTGTCCGCGATGTCGCGCACGGTGGTGGCGCGCAGGCCGCGCTCGGCGAACATGGTCGCGGCGAGTTCCAACAACTCGTCGCGTCGGCTGTTCGCCTGACCGGCCACTCGGTCCACCCGGCCACCATATCAACCAAGCGCTTGCTTGGCCAGCGAGCCGGTCAGGGATGCTGGCTGGACACCGAGATGACCTCGCCGGTGAGGTAGCTGGAGTAGTCACTGGCCAGGAACGCGATGGTGGCCGCGATCTCCCAGGGCTCGGCGGCGCGGCCGAACGCTTCGCCCGCGGAGAGCCGGTCAAGCAGGTCGGCCGAGGTGGTCTTGTCGAGGAACTTGTGCCGCGCGATGCTCGGGGACACGGCGTTGATGCGCACCCCGTACTCGACGGCTTCGATTGCGCTGCAACGGGTCAACGCCATCACCCCGGCCTTGGCGGCCGCATAGTGCGCCTGGGAGTGCTGCGCCCGCCAGCCCAGAACGCTCGCGTTGTTGACGATCACCCCGCCGTGGTCCGCTTCGCGGAAGTATCCCAGCGCCGCCCGGGTCGCCCGGAACACCGAGGACAGCGTCACGTTCAGCACGCGGTCCCACTCGTCGTCGGTCATGTCCACCACCGGCGTCTGACCGCCCAGACCGGCGTTGTTCACCAACACGTCGAGCCGGCCCATCCGCGCGGTGGTCGAGGCGATCAGCGCCTCCACCTGCGCGGTGGAGGTCACGTCGCACAGCACGCTTTCGACCCGCCCCAACCCCAGCGCGGACAGCTCGTCGGCGGTCTCCCCCAGCCGTCGCTCGTGGTGATCGGACACCACCACATCGGCGCCCTCGGCCAGGGCCCGCCTCGCGGTCGCCGAACCGATGCCGGTGCCCGCCGCCGCCGTCACGACGACCACCTTGCCTTGCAAAAGCCCGTGCCCGGCAACCTCTTTCGGAGCTTCGGACAGGCTCATCCCTTTACCTCCCGCGGCAGGCCGAGCACCCGCTCGGCGATGATGTTGCGCTGGATCTCGTTGGATCCGCCGTAGATGGTGTCCGCGCGGGTGAACAGGAACAGCCGCTGCCATTCGTCGAACTCGCCATCGGACAGGGTCAGCCCCGGCTTGCCGATCACGTCCATCGCCAGCTCGCCCAGGGCGCGATGCCAGTTGGCCCACAACAGCTTCGACACGTTATCTTTCCCGGCGGCCTGGCCGCCTCCTTCAACGTCCATGGTGGCCAGCGCGTACGAACGCATGGCCCGCAGCCCGGTCCATGCCCGGGTCAGCCGCTCCCGGATGAACGGGTCGTCGGCGGCCCCGTTGCGCTGCGCGAGCTCGGCGAGGTTGGAAAGCTCACGGGCGTAGCGGATTTGCTGACCCAGGGTCGAGACTCCGCGCTCGAAGGTCAGCGTGCCCATCGCGACGCGCCAGCCGTCGCCGGGTTCGCCGACCACCAGTGCGGCCTCGGTGCGGGCGTCGTCGAAGAAGACCTCGTTGAATTCCGAGTCGCCGGTCAGCTGGATGATGGGGCGGATCTGCACGCCCGGCTGGTCCAGCGGCACCAGCAGATACGACAGCCCGGCGTGCCGCTTGGAGCCCTTCTCGGTGCGCGCGACCACGAAGCACCACTGCGCCCAGTGCGCCAGCGACGTCCACACCTTCTGGCCGTTGATCACCCACTCGTCGCCGTCGAGTTCGGCGGTGGTCGCCACGTTGGCCAGGTCGCTGCCGGCGCCGGGCTCCGAATACCCCTGGCACCACAGCTCGGTGACGTCGAGGATCTTGGGCAGGAAACGCTGCTGCTGCTCGGGCGTCCCGAAGGCGATCAGCGTCGGGCCCAGCAGCTCCTCGCCGAAGTGGTTGACCTTGTCGGGCGCGTCGGCCTTGGCGTACTCCTCGTAGAAGGCCACCCGGTGCGCGGTCGACAGCCCGCGACCGCCGTGCTCGACCGGCCAGCCCAGGCAGGTCAGTCCGGCCTTGGCGAGATGCTGGTTCCAGGCCCGGCGCTCTTCGAAGGCCTCGTGCTCGCGCCCCGGCCCGCCGAGCCCCTTGAGGGCCGCGAATTCGCCGACCAGATTGTCGGCGAGCCAACCGCGGACCTCCGCCCGGAACTCCTCGACGTCCTGCATGCCCTGTAGGCTAACCTACCAAGCACTTGCTTTGTTAGGAGCATCCCGATGACTGGCGACCGGCGCACCGTGCCCGCGGCGCTGGATCGTTTCGTGCACCAGTCGCCCGACCAGCCCGCGTTGGTCACCGACGAGCGTTCGTTCACCGCCGCCGAGCTGCGCGACGAAGTTCACCGCGCGGCCGCCGCGCTGATCGCGCTGGGCGTGCAGCGGGGCGACCGCGTCGCCATCTGGTCGCCGAACACCTGGCACTGGGTGATCGCGTGCCTGGCGATCCACCACGCCGGCGCCGCGATGGTGCCCCTGAACACCCGCTATACCGCCGAAGAGGCGGGCGACATCCTGGCCCGCACCGGCGCGCCCGTGCTGTTCGCGATGGGCAAGTTCCTGGGCAACGACCGCGTCGCCGACCTGGATCGCATGGGCCCTGGTGCCCTGCCCGCCCTGCGGCACGTCGTCCGAATCCCGGTCGATGACGATGACGGTAGCTGGGACGAGTTCATCGCCAACGGGACCGACACGGCACCGGTCGCCGCCCGCGCCGCCGCCGTGACGCCCGACGACGTCAGCGACATCCTGTTCACCTCGGGCACAACCGGTCGCAGCAAAGGCGTGCTGTGCGCGCACCGGCAGTCGTTGTCGGCCTCGGCGTCGTGGGCCGCGAACGGCAAGATCACCAGCGACGACCGTTACCTGTGCATCAACCCGTTCTTCCACAACTTCGGCTACAAGGCCGGCATCCTGGCCTGCCTGCAGACCGGCGCGACCCTGATCCCGCACCTGACCTTCGATCCCCTGCGCGCGCTGCAGGCGATCGAGCAACACCGCATCACCGTATTGCCCGGGCCGCCAACGATTTACCAGACGCTGCTGGATCACCCGGCGCGCGGGGACTAC
Source organism: Mycobacterium sp. E3339 (assembly GCF_001666915.1). Lineage (NCBI taxonomy): Bacteria > Bacillati > Actinomycetota > Actinomycetes > Mycobacteriales > Mycobacteriaceae > Mycobacterium > Mycobacterium sp. E3339. The sequence goes on from NZ_LZIZ01000251.1 coordinate 11,778, forward strand.
GACCTGAGCTCGCTGCGGTTCGCGGTGACCGGGGCGGCCACCGTGCCGGTCGTGTTGGTGGAACGCATGCAATCCGAGCTCGACATCGACATCGTGCTGACCGCCTACGGGCTCACTGAGGCCAACGGGATGGGCACCATGTGCCGCGCCGAGGACGACGCGGTCACCGTCGCGACCACCTGCGGGCGCCCCTTCGCCGACTTCGAATTGCGCATCGACGCAAGCACTCCCGGCGAGGCCGGCGAGGTGTTGCTGCGCGGTCCGAACGTGATGCTGGGTTACCTCGACGACCCGGACGCGACGGCCGCGGCGATCGACGCCGACGGCTGGCTGCACACCGGCGACATCGGCGCCGTCGACGCGGCCGGCAACCTGCGCATCACCGACCGCCTCAAGGACATGTACATCTGCGGCGGATTCAACGTGTACCCCGCCGAGGTCGAGCAGGTGCTGGCCCGCATGGACGGGGTGGCCGACGCGGCGGTGATCGGCGTCCCCGACGAACGGCTCGGCGAGGTGGGCCGGGCGTTCGTGGTGCCGCGACCGGGCGCCGAGCTCGACGAGCAATCCGTGATCGCTTACACCCGTGAACATCTGGCGAACTTCAAGGCACCGCGGTCGGTGCGGTTCGTCGACGCGTTGCCGCGCAATCCGGGCGGCAAGGTGGTCAAACCACAACTGCGGGAGCTGGCCTGATGGATCTGGACCTAGACGAAGAGACCCTCGCCTTCCAGGCCGAGGTGCGAGAGTTCTTGTCGGCCAACGCCGATGCGATCCCGGCGCAGTCCTACGACAATGCCGAAGGTTTCGCGCAGCACCGGCATTGGGACCGCGTGCTGTACGACGCCGGGCTGTCGGTGATCACCTGGCCGAAGAAGTACGGGGGCCGCGACGCGCCGCTGCTGCACTGGGTGGTGTTCGAGGAGGAGTACTTCCGCGCCGGCGCGCCGGGCCGGGCCAGCGCCAACGGCACTTCGATGCTGGCGCCGACGCTGTTCGCGCACGGCACCTCCGAGCAGCTCGACCGCATCCTGCCGAAAATGGCCAGCGGAGAACAGATCTGGGCGCAAGCGTGGTCCGAGCCGGAATCCGGCAGCGACCTGGCCTCGCTGCGATCCACCGCGACCAAGACCGACGGCGGCTGGCTGCTCAACGGGCAGAAGATCTGGAGCTCGCGCGCGCCGTTCGCCGAAATGGGTTTCGGGCTGTTCCGGTCGGACCCGGAAGCCGAGCGGCACCACGGCCTGACGTACTTCATGTTCGATCTCAAGGCCGGCGGCGTCACCGTGCGCCCCATCGTCCAACTGGGCGGCGACACCGGCTTCGGGGAGATCTTCCTCGACGACGTCTTCGTTCCCGACGAGGACGTGATCGGCACCCCGAACGAGGGCTGGCGCGCGGCCATGAGCACGTCGAGCAACGAGCGCGGCATGTCGCTGCGCAGTCCGGCCCGCTTCCTGGCCACCGCCGAACGGCTGGTGCGGCTGTGGAAGGAAAACGGGTCGCCGCCGGCGTTCGCCGACCGGGTCGCGGACGGCTGGATCAAGGCGCAGGCCTACCGGCTGCAGACCTTCGGCACGGTGACCAGGCTGGCCGCCGGCGGTGAGTTGGGCGCCGAATCGTCGGTGACCAAGGTGTTCTGGTCCGACCTCGACGTGGACCTGCACCAGACCGCGCTCGACATCCTCGCCGCCGACGGCGAGCTCGCGGGCGGCTGGACCGATGGTCTGCTCTTCGCGCTGGGCGGGCCGATCTACGCCGGCACCAACGAGATTCAGCGCAACATCATCTCCGAACGGCTGTTGGGCCTTCCCCGGGAGAAGCGGTAATGGACTTCGCACTAGACGAACAGCAGCGGGACTTCGCGGCCAGCATCGACGCCGCGCTCGGCGCGGCCGACCTTCCCGGCGCCGTCCGGGCGTGGTCCGCGGGCGACACCGCACCCGGCCGCAAGGTGTGGGGGCAGCTGGCCGACCTCGGCGTCACCGCGCTGGCGGTCCCGGAGAAGTTCGACGGCATCGAGGCGCACCCGGTCGACCTGGTGGTGGCGCTGGAACGCCTCGGACGCTGGTGTGTTCCCGGCCCGGTGGCCGAATCCGTTGCCGTGGCACCGGTTTTGCTCGCCGACGATGAGCGCTGCGCCGCCCTGGCCTCCGGCGAGCTGATCGCCACCGTCGCACTGCCGCCGCACGCCCCGCGCGCGGTCGACGCCGACACCGCCGGGCTGGTGCTGGTGGCCGCCGACGACGGCGTCAGCCAAGCGGAAGTCGGTGAGAGGCACGAGTCGGTGGATCCGAGCCGGCCGCTCTACGACGTGACCCCCACCGGACCAACCTGGCGCGCGGACCTGCAGCGCGCCTACGAGTTCGGGGCGCTGGCCACCGCGGCGCAGCTGGTCGGCGCGGCCGAGGCGCTGCTGCGGGACACCGTCGACTACGCCAAGCAGCGGTCGCAGTTCGGCCGGGTGATCGGTTCGTATCAGGCGATCAAGCACAAGCTCGCCGACGTGCACATCGCTATCGAGCTGGCCCGCCCGCTGCTGTACGGCGCGGCCCTGGCGCTGGCCGATCGCCCGAGCGACAGCGCGCGGGATGTCAGCGCCGCCAAGGCGGCCGCGTCCGAGGCGGGCCTGCTGGCGGCGCGGTCGGCGCTGCAGACCCACGGGGCGATCGGGTACACCCAGGAACACGACCTGTCGCTGTGGCTGCTGCGGGTGCAAGCATTGCGTTCGGCCTGGGGTACCCCCGAGGCGCATCGGCGGCGGGTGCTGGAGGCGCTGTGCTCATGACCGAAGAACGGGAGATGCTGCGGGATACCGTCGCGGCCCTGGTGGCCAAGCACGCGAGCCCGGCGGCGGTGCGCGCGGCGATCGAGTCCGAGCGCGGCTACGACGAGTCGCTGTGGCAGCTGCTGTGCGAGCAGGTGGGCGCCGCCGCGCTGGTCGTCCCCGAGGAGCTGGGCGGGGCCGGCGGCGAATTGGCCGACGCCGCAACGGTTTTACAAGAGCTAGGGCGGGGCCTGGTCCCCTCCCCGCTGCTCGGAACCACCCTGGCGGAGCTGGCCCTGCTGGCCGCCGCCGAGCCCGACGCCGAGACGCTCGCAGCGCTCGCGGAGGGCGCCTTGATCGGCGCGCTGGTCTTCGACGCCGACTACGTGGTCAACGGCGACACCGCCGACGTCGTCGTCGCCGCCACCGACGGCCAGCTCGCACGCTGGACGCGCTTCAGCGCTCAACCCGTCGTGACCATGGACCCGACCCGGCGGCTCGCCGCGGTCGCGCCCGAGGAGACCGAGACGATCGGCGCCGACCCCGGCATGGCCGACGCCGCGGCCATCCTGCTGGCCGCCGAGCAGATCGGCGCGGCCGAACGCTGCCTGGAACTGACGGTCGAATACGCCAAGAACAGAGTGCAATTCGGCCGGCCCATCGGCAGCTTCCAGGCACTCAAACACCGAATGGCCGACCTGTACGTGGCGATCGCCGCCGCGAAGGCCGTCGTGGCCGAGGCCTGCGACGAGCCCACCCCGACCAACGCGGCCACCGCACGGCTGGCGGCCACCGAGGCGCTGTGCGCCGCGGCCGCCGAGGGCATTCAACTGCACGGCGGGATCGCGATCACCTGGGAACACGACATGCATCTGTATTTCAAGCGCGCCCACGGCAGCGCGCACCTGCTCAGCCCGCCGCGAGAGCTGCTTGGCCGCCTGGAATCCGAGGTGCTCGAGACGCCGTGAACGACCATGTCGCGCTGCGTGGCGCCATCCCGCCGTTCCATGTGATGGACGTGTGGCTGGCGGCCGCCGAGCGCCAGCGCAGCCACGGCGACCTGGTGAACCTGTCCGCCGGCCAGCCCAGCGTCGGGGCGCCCGAGCCGGTGCGCGCCGCCGCGGCCGCCGCCCTGCACCACAACGAGCTGGGTTACACCGTGACCCTCGGCACCCCCGAGCTGCGCGCGGCGATCGCGGCCGATTACCAGCGCCAAGGGCTGCGCGTCGAACTCGACGACGTGGTGATCACCACTGGCTCCTCGGGCGGGTTCCTGCTCGCGTTCCTGGCGTGCTTCGACGCCGGCGACCGGGTGGCGCTGGCCAGTCCCGGATATCCGTGCTACCGAAACATATTGTCCGCGTTGGGATGTGAGGTGGTTGAGCTGCCGTGCGGGCCGGACACCCGCTTCCAGCCCACCGTGCAGATGCTCGCCGAACTCGACCCGCCGCCCCACGGCGTGATCGTCGCCAGCCCGGCCAACCCCACCGGAACCGTGATCGCTCCGGCCGAATTGGCGGCGATCGCGTCGTGGTGCGAGACCTCCGGGGTCCGGCTGATCAGCGACGAGGTCTACCACGGCCTGGTGTACGAGGGGGCGCCGCGGACCAGCTGCGCCTGGCAGACGTCACGAGAAGCCGTGGTGGTCAACAGCTTTTCGAAGTATTACGCGATGACGGGCTGGCGGCTGGGCTGGATGCTGGTGCCGCCCGTGCTGCTGCGGGCGGTGGACCGCTTGACCGGCAACTTCACCATCTGTCCACCGGTGCTCTCGCAGCTCGCCGGGGTTGCGGCCTTTACCCCGGAGGCGACCGCCGAAGCCGAGGGCAACCTGCACCACTACGCCACCAACCGCACGCTGCTGCTGGACGGCCTGCGCGGCATCGGCATCGACCGGCTGGCCCCCACCGACGGCGCGTTCTACGTCTACGCGGACGTGTCGCAGCACACCAACGACTCGATGGCGTTCTGTTCAAAGCTGTTGAACGACACCGGCGTTGCGATCGCACCCGGAATCGACTTCGACACCACGCACGGCAATTCGTTCGTCCGGCTGTCGTTCGCCGGACCGACGGGCGACATCGAAGAGGCCCTGCGACGGATCGGCGCCTGGCTCTAGGCGTCCAGGACCTTGTCCAGGCGCGCCTCGAGCGCGCCGCGGTCGCCGACGTCGGACACGTCGATGCCGAACCGGTCTCTGAGCGTGTCGACCACCGCCGCCGCGTCGTCGAGGCGGATCTTCTCGCTGGCGTCGGCGCGGTGGATGGACAGGTTCCGCCCGGCCAGGTTCAGCCGGGCGTCGTCGGTGACGCACGCGGCCATCAGCCCGGTCACGAAGTGCGACGACGGGTGCGTCGAAACGAACCAGCTGCCCACCACCAAGTCGATGTCCGGTGCGGTCCGGGTGCCGAATTCGTAGAGGGGTTGCCACTCGCCGCGCACCTGCGCCTGCAGGATCAGGCCGTCGCCGCGGTCGTCGAGCCGGTACGGCTCGTGCGTCGTCTGCTGCACGGTGCCGGTCTCGATGCGCAGGGGCGACGTCGGGGTCTGCCCGCCGAAGCCCACATCGACGAGGTAGGAACCGTGCGAGCCGGGAAACGTCACCGCCAGCACGGTGTGCGTCTGCGGCGGCGAGGGGGCGTCGGGCGGGCGCATCCACACCACCCGGCCGGCCAGGCGGCGCACCCGAAAGCCGAGATCGGCCAGCACGTAGCCCATCAAGCCGTTGTTCTCGTAGCAATAGCCCCCGCGGCGCCGACGAACGAGCTTGCCGGCGAGCGCCTCCGGGCTCAGGTCGTCGACCGGCACGCCCATCACCGGATCGAGGTTCTCGAAGGGAATCGCCCTGGTGTGGGCGCTCACCAACGCGCGCAGGACCTCGAGGTTGGGCGCCGTCGCGCCGCCATAGCCGATCCGATCGAAGTACTCGCCCAGGTTCAGCGTCATGACGCCATTCTGCTGCCAAGGCCATCGGCAGGCGTGCGCCGGCCGGTAGCGGGTATGCGTCGCAATAGTTCGGTTCCCGACGCGAAGGAGGATCCCGTGGCCGACGTCGACCTCTACCTCGACCCCGTCTGTCCTTTCTCCTGGGTGACGGCGCGCTGGCTGCTCGACGCCGCGCCATCGACGCACACCCGGGTCACCCTGCGGCAAATGAACCTGGCCATCCTCAACGAGGGCGAGGAAACCGACGAGAAACACCAGCGGATGATGGAGCGGTCGACGCGGCTGGGCAGGTTGTTCGCCGCGGCCGTCGGCGAGCGCGGACCCGACGCGTTCGCCGGCCTGTATGACTCCATCGGCCGCCGCATCCATGTGCGACAGGAAGACTTGACCGCGGCCACGATCCGCGCAGCCCTGGCCGAAAACGGCCTCGGGGAACGCCTTGCCGAAGCGCTCGACGACAGCGGCTACGACCAACCGGTCAAGCAGGCGCACCAAGCCAGCCAGGACGCGCTGGGCGAAGAGGCCGGCAGCCCGATCATCGCGGTCGACGGCCGGGCGTTCTCCGGACCGGTGCTGACCCGAACACCGAAGGCGCAGGACGGGGTTCGGTTGCTGGAGGCCGTGCTGACGATGGCCGGCGCTCCCGAATTCGCCGCGCTGCAACGGCCGTATCAGGGTCCGCCGACCATCGACGCCTGAGCGCGGCCGCCTACTCGGATCCCGACCGGGCGAACGAAGGTTGCCGGAAAAGCACATCCGTGAGGTTCTGGGCGCTACTCTTGACCTCGCCAATCACACACTTCGCGGAGGGTTGAGCGCCAGCAAATGCCTGAAGAGCCACGGCCCGACAGTGTCGCACCGGTACCGGCTGGCATCGCCGCGGAGCTGGCGGCCGCCGGGTTCGAAGACGCGCGACAGGTAGCTCGGGGCGGGGCGGGCGTCATCTACTGCTGCTACGAGACCGCCCTCGGGCGAAACGTCGCGGTGAAGGTGCTGCCGTCGCACATCGACGATGACAGCCGCGAACGCTTCCTGCGCGAGGGCTACGCGATGGGCGGGCTGTCCGGGCATCCGAACATCGTCAACATCCTGCGGGTGGGCGTCACCGGGAGCGGCAAGCCGTACATCGTGATGCCCTACCACTCGGCGGATTCGCTGGCGGTCCGGCTGCGCCGGGAGGGGCCGGTGCCCTGGCCCGAAGCCTTGCACATCGGCGTAAAGCTTTGCGGCGCACTGGAAACCGCGCACCGGACCGGGACCTTGCACCGCGACATCAAGCCCGCGAACATACTCGTCAACGATTACGGCGAGCCGCAATTGAGTGACTTCGGTATCGCCCACATCGAAGGCGGGTACGAGACGGCGACCGGATTCTTCTCCGGCACCATCGACTTCACCGCGCCCGAGGTGATGACGGGCAATCCCGCCACGGTGGCCTCCGACATGTACTCGCTGGGCGCCACGCTCTACGCCCTCATCGCGGGCAATGCCGCGCACGAGCGCAAGAAGGGCGAGGACCTGATCGCGCAATACCTGCGGATCAGTACCGCCGGGATCCCGGATATGCGTCCCGACGGCATCCCGGACGCGGTGTGCTCGGCGATCGAGAAGGCGATGTCGATCGACCCGGCCGAGCGGCCCGCCTCGGCCGAGGAGTTCGGCCGCGAGTTGCAGGCCGCCCAGCGCCGCAACGGTCTGAAACCCGACGCGATGGCCATCACGGGGCGCGCCTCTGCCGTGGCGACCGAGGTACCGCACGCCGCCCCGGTCCCGCCCGGGCCGCACAGCGAGGTGGCGCGCCCAACGGGCCTCAACACGTCGAGCATGCCGCCCCCACCGCGGTTGCCGACCGGGCACGACGACCCGACGTCGGCGATCAGCGCCCAGATCGACCAGCAACACGCGCGGGAGACCGCGCCATTTCCGCATGCCGGGCCCGCCGAGGTGCCGGACGCGGCCAGCCTGCTGCGCGCCGCACAAGCGTCGTCGACGCAGCCCACGGCGCGGCCTCCGCAAGCCGCCGCGCCGCCGGGCCGGGGCGGCGCCCAGGGCCCGCCGCAGGGTCCCCGGGCCCGGGCGGCCGCATGGTTCGCCGAGCCGGGCAAGAAGCGGAACCGCATCGCGTTGGTGGCCGGTGCCCTCGCCGCGGTCCTGCTGTTGGTCATCGGCGGCGTCTTCTTCGCGCTTTCGCCCGACAACAAGCGCGGTTCGAAGGGCGGGTCCGGGCAGCCGACGGCGCAGCCCCCCATGCAGTGGAAGCCGATCACGAACGCGCGCATCTCCCGCGACGCCGCGGCCACCACGCAGGCCGACGGGACCATCTGGATCTTCGGCGGAATCCGCAGCGACGGCGCCCACACCGGACTGCAGGAGGGCTACGACCCCGTCATCGACAGCTGGAAGGGCGGCGACGATCTACCGGTCGCCGTCTCCCACGCGATGGCGGTCACCTGGCAGGGAAACCCCGTCGTGCTCGGTGGCTGGAAATCCGAAGGTGGCAAAAACGTTGCCACCGACCAGGTTTGGCGCGTCGTCAACAGTCGCTGGGTGGAGCTTCCGCACCTGCTGCAGCCCCGGGCCGCCGCGGCGGCCGCCGTGGTGGGCGACCGCCTTATCGTCACCGGCGGCGTCGACGCCGGCGGCGCGCTGCTGAACACCACCGAGGTGTTCGACGGCAACACCTGGACCCTCGGCGCGCCCATTCCGACCCCGCGCCAGCTGCTGGGCGCGGCGTCGGACGGCAAGCTGGTGTACGCGGTGGGCGGCACCAACGGCAGCGCGGACCTGGCGGCGGTCGAGGCCTACGATCCGGCCGCGAAGACCTGGACGCCGCTGCCCGCGCTGAGCCAGCCGCGCAGCGACCTCGGCGTGGCGATCGTCGACGGGCGGCTGGTCGCGGTCGGGGGCATGTCCGCGGGCCAACCGCTCAAGAGCGTCGCCGCGTTCGACCTGATGACGAAGGTCTGGTCCGCCCTGCCCGACATGGCGACCCCACGGCACGGCATGGCCGTCGACGCGGTGGAGAAGTCCGTGTACGCGATCGGCGGGTCGACCGCGCCCGGCGACGGCCAGCTCACCTCGTCGGCCGAAGCGCTGAAGCTGCCGGCCCGCCGGATCCAGCCGGCGTCGCAGTGGCGCTCGCTCCCGGACGCACCGACCCCCCGGCTGATGATGGCGTGGGCCGTCCAGGGCGACAAGATCTGGGTTCTGGGCGGCCTGCGCAACGGGGTCGCGCTGCAGACCGTCGAGAGCTACGACCCGCACACCGGCGTTTGGCAGACCGGTCCGCCGTTGCCCATCCCGCTGCATCACGCCGCGGCGGCGACCTACCGCGACGAAGTGGTGGTGCTCGGCGGTGCGAGCGATCAACTTGCCGACGCGTCGGACAAGGTGTTCGCGCTGCGTGGTGGGAATTGGGTTGAGCTGCCGCATCTCACGCACGCCCGTGCGGCGCCGGCCGCGGCCGTGGTGGGTGACAAGCTCGTCGTGGTGGGCGGGCAGAACGCCAAGCAGCTCGTTCCGCAGACCGAGGTCTTCGACGGCAATTCGTGGACCGACGCAGCCGACATGCCCACCCCGCGCGAGCATCTGGCCGCGGTGTCGGACGGGACCTACGTGTACGCGATCGGCGGTCGGTTCCTTTCCGCCGACAAGAACTCCGCCGCGAACGAACGCTTCGACCCGCAATCGGGCGCCTGGACCAAGCTGGTCGGCATGCCCACGCCGCGCGGGTCCTACGGGGCGACCTACATCGACGGCCGCATCGTGGTGGTCGGCGGCGAGGAACCGACGATGGTGCTGAACGTGGTCGAGATGTACGACATCGCCGACGCGAAGTGGAGCACGTTGGCGCCGATGCCCACCGCGCGCCACGCCGAAGTGGTGGCGACGGTCGGCAACACCGTCTACTGCATCGGCGGTGCGAACCGGCCGACCCACGAGGGCCCGATCGCGACGGTCGAGGCGCTGGACTTCATGTAGCGACCGAGCAGCGCTCGACGAGATAATTCGAAGGGTCTTGCGGCTCGGATCACCCGCGACGATTCGTTTCACCGGCAAGAGCACGAGCGCGCCGGTAGGCGCTGAGGAACAGCACGGTCAAGCCCAGCTGCACCACGAGGATCGGCGCCATGTAGCCCGCCCGTACCAGGCCACTGCCGATCGCATAAGCACCCGCGGCGCCGAGGCCCGCAAGCACCGGGAACACGGTGAGCAGCAGCACCCCCCGCCGGTCGACGGGTGCGCGGCTCGCCCATACGAGGAGCGCGGCCCACCCGGCCATCAAGGCCGCACTTAATGCGGCGGCGTAGCGGTAGTCGGGGGCCGGGGCGAACCCGTGCAGACCCAGCATCGCGGCGGCCAGGCCCGGCACCAGCAGCGGCACCACCATCGCGGCGTCCACCACGGCGCCGGCCAGGTACGCGAGACGCAACTTGCCCTGGCTTTCCGTCATCGGTCCCACCTATCTGCCTTCGATCAGGCGATCTCATGATTTCGACGACCGCCGCGATGGGGAAGGGACCAAGGTCGCCGGCCGACCCCCGGTCAATCCGGTGCGTTGTTTTACTTACGCCGGATAGGGGGATCCCACTATGAGTCAGCGCCGCGCGCCAGGCGAAACCGATCTGATGGGAGCCCACAATGAATAGCCACACGATCTGGATCGTGGTCGCCGTCATCGCGGCAGTTCTGGTGATCGCCCTGCTGCTGCTGGCAGTCAACAAGACGAGAAGCCGGCAGCGGCAACGCCAGGCGGAGGAGATTCGGGAGCAGGCCAAGCTGGAGACCGCCAAGGTCGAACGGCGCGAGGCCCTCGCCCAGGAAACCGCCGCTAAGGCCCGCGCCGCCCAGGCCGAGGCGGAGGCCAAAGCGGCCGAAGCCGCGCGGCTGCAGGAGCGGGCCGCCAACCACCAGAGCGAGGTCGCGGCTTCGCGCGAACAACTCGAGGAGCAGCTCAAGCGCGCCGACGAACTGCACCCACGAGCCGCCGAAAAGCCGGCGGGCGAGCACGACGATGCCGATGTGGCGCGTTCAGCGGAGTCGCACGATCCCACGACGGAGGGCGAGGGCGTCCGGCACGAGACCTCCCGCGGGACGCGCTAGAGCCAGGTGTCCTGGGTGGTGGCGGTGAGGAACGCTTCCAGGTCGTCGCGCCACTGCGCCGGGGTGGTCTTGTCCGGTTCGATCCCGGTGTACTCGCCGCGATAGAACAGCAGCGGTCGCGGCTTGATCTTCGGTGCCTCCGACAACGATTGGACCGCGCCGAACACCACGAAGTGGTCGCCGCCGTCGTGGACGGACGCGACCGTGCAGTCGATGTAGGCCAGCGATCCGTCGATGATCGGCGAGCCGAGTTCGGAGGCGTGCCAGTCGATTCCGGCGAACTTATCGGGTTCCTTCGATCCGAATCGCGCGGACACGTGCTTCTGCTTCTCGGTCAGCACGTTGACGCAGAACCGGCCGCTGGCCTCGATGGCCTGCCAGGACCGCGAGACCTTGGTCGGGCAGAACAACACCAACGGCGGGTCCAGCGAAAGCGCCGCGAAGGACTGGCAGGCGAAGCCGATCGGGACCTCATCGTGCACGGTGGTGATGATCGTGATGCCGGTGCAGAACTGGCCCAGCACCTGTCGAAAGGCGCGCGGATCGATCGGCGCGGCAGTCATCAGCCCTTGAAGCCGACGCTGAAGTCGTGGCCCCACAGGCTGATCGCGGTGCTCTCCCGAGCGATCCAGTCGTCGTCTTCGACTTGCCTTCCCTCGCAACCGAATTCGACGTCGAATCCACTCGGTGTCTTCATGTAGAAGGACAGCATCAGGTCGTTGACGTGGCGGCCCAGGGTCGCCGACATCGGCACCTTCTTGCGCAGCGCCCGGTCCAGGCACAGCCCGACATCATCGGCATTCTCGACCTCGACCATCAGGTGGACGATCCCGCTGGGGGTCTGTCCGGGCATGAAGGCCAGGCTGTGGTGGCGCGGGTTGCAGCCCAGGAACCGCAGCCAGGCCGGCGGTCCGTCGGCGGGACGGCCGACCACCTGGGGCGGCAGCCGCATCGAGTCGCGCAGCTTGAAGCCCAGCACGTCCCGGTAGAAGTGCAGGGTCTCTTCGTCGTCGCGGGTGGTCAGCACCACGTGTCCCAGGCCCTGTTCCTCCGTGACGAACTTGTGCCCGTACGGGCTCACCACCCGACGGTGTTCGAGGGCCGCGCCGTGGAAGACCTCCAGGCAGTTGCCGGACGGGTCGGAGAAACGGATCATCTCGTCGACCCGTCGATCCGCCAGTTCGGCCGCGGTGGCTTCCTTGTAAGGCGTGCCCTCGACGTCGAGGCGGTTCCGGATCTCTTGCAGGCCAGCGGCATTCGCGCATTCCCAGCCGGCTTCGATGAGCCGGTCCTGCTCGCCCGGAACGATCACCAGCCGGGCCGGGAAATCGTCCATCCGCAGATACAGGGCGCCTTCGGTGCTGCCCTTACCCTCGACCATGCCGAGCACCTTGAGGCCGTACTCGCGCCAGGCCGCCATGTCGGTGGCCTCGATGCGCAGGTAGCCCAGCGACCGGATGCTCATCACGCACCTCCCAGGAAATCAACGGTCAACTTGTTGAACTCGTCGAACTTCTCCACCTGCGCCCAGTGTCCACATTGCCCGAAAACGTGAAGCTGCGCACGCGGGATGGTCTTCAGCGCGACCAGCGCGCCGTCCAGCGGGTTGACCCGGTCCTCGCGACCCCAGATCAGCAACACGGGCTGGCGCAGCCGGTGCACCTCGCGCCACATCATGCCCAGCTCGAAATCGGCCCCCGCGAACGACATTCCCATCGCCCGGGTCGCGGTCAGGGATTCCGGCGTGCTGGCCAGCGCGAACCGCTCGTCGATCAGCTCGGGCGTGATCAGCTTCTGGTCGTAGACCATGACCCGCAGGAACGCCTCGAGGTTCTCCCGAGTGGGTTCGACGGAGAACTTTCCCAGCCGCTTGACGCCCTCGGTGGGGTCGGGGGCGAACAGGTTGATGCTCAGCCCGCCGGGACCCATCAACACCAGCCGGCCGGCCCGGTCGGGGTAGTCCAGGGCGAACCGGACCGCGGTGCCGCCGCCCAACGAATTGCCCACCAGCGGAACGCGTCCCAGCCCCAGCTGATCGAACAGACCCTTGAGCGCCCGCGCGGCGTAGTGGTTGAACTGCCCGTGCTCGGCGCGCTTGTCGGAAAGCCCGTAGCCGGGCTGGTCGACGGCCAACACGTGAAATCGTTGCGCCAGCACGGGAATGTTGCGCGAGAAGTTCGTCCAGCTGGCCGCGCCCGGACCGCCACCGTGCAGCAGCACCACGGTCTGGTCGTTGCCGACCCCGGCCTCGTGGTAGTGCAGCTTCAGCGGTCCGTCGACGTCGACCTCCGCGAACCGCGAGGTGGACTCGAAAGTCAGCTCTTCGGTCGCGGTCATACCATTGTGTCGCCGGGCGGCAACCCAAATTCGTTGTTTCCGAAGATCTGGTAGGCCCGCTCGGGGTCGTTGGCCGCGTGCACCCGGCCGGCGTGCGCATCGCGCCAAAAACGTTGCACCGGTTGGTCGTTGCCCAACGCGGTGGCGCCGGAGGCCTCGAACAGCCGGTCGATGGAAGCGATCGCGCGGCCGGTGGCGCGCACCTGGTCGCGGCGGGCGCGGGCGCGCAGCTCGAACGGGATCTCCTTGCCGGCACTCAACAACGCGTACTCGTCGGCGACGTTGCCGCTCAGCTGGCGCCACGCGGCGTCGATGTCGCTGGCCGCCTCGGCGATGCGCACCTTGGCGAACGGGTCGTCCTTGGCCTTCTCCCCGGCGAACGCCGCGCGCACCCGCTTGCCCTGGTGCTCCACGTGCGCGTCGTACGCGCCGTAGGCCATGCCGACGATCGGGGCGGAGATGGTGGTGGGGTGCATTGTGCCCCAAGGCATCTTGTAGACCGGCGCGGTGTTGGTCTCGTACCCGCCGGCGGTGCCGTCGTTCATCGCCTTGTAGGACAGGAAGCGGTGCCGGGGCACGAAAACGTCCTTGACGACCACGGTGTTACTACCGGTGCCGCGCAGGCCGACGACGTGCCACACGTCGTCGATGCGGTATTCGCTGCGCGGGATCAGGAAGCTGCCGAAGTCGACCGGGCGGCCGTCCTTGATCACCGGACCGCCGAGGAAGGCCCACGTGGCGTGGTCACATCCCGAAGACCAGTTCCAGGAACCGTTGACCAGATACCCGCCGTCGGTCACCACGCCCGCGCCCATGGGCGCGTACGACGACGACACCCGCACGTTCGGGTCGTCGCCCCAGACCTCTTCCTGGGCCTGCTGGTCGAACAACGCCAGGTGCCAGTTGTGCACCCCGATGATGGAGCTGACCCAGCCGGTGGAACCGCACGCGCTGGCCAGCCGCCGCACCGCCTCGTAGAACAGGGTCGGATCGCATTGCAATCCACCCCACTGTTCGGGCTGCAGCAGGGTGAAGAAGCCGATGTCCTGCAGGTCCTGAACGGTCTCGTCGGGCAGCCGGCGCAAATCCTCCGTCGCCTGTGCGCGCTCGCGAATCCGCGGCAGCAGGTCATCGATACCGGCTAAAACCGACTGCGCGTCGCGCTGTTGAATGGACGTCACTAGGTTTGCCTCCTGGGCCAAACTTAATCAGTGGACTTACACCAGAGACTAGAACACGTTCCGATTTGTGTCGAGCAGGGTATTCCTGCGGCTGGTAGCGATAGGAATCGGCTTTTCTGTAACATGTTCTAGTTGTGACGAGAGGGAGGATGGGTCGTGGCCGAGGCCAATCTCGACGAGCCGCTCGGTGACCACGTCCTGGAGCTGCAGATCGCCGAGGTAGTCGCGGAAACCGACGACGCGCGATCCCTGGTGTTCGCGGTGCCCGACGAGCCGGGCGACCCAGAGATCCCGCCCGAGCGGCTGCGCTACGCGCCCGGCCAATTCCTGACGCTGCGCGTTCCCAGCGAACGCACCGGCTCGGTGGCCCGCTGCTACTCGCTGTGCAGCTCGCCGTTCACGGACGACGCGCTGACGGTCACGGTCAAGCGGACCGCGGACGGATACGCGTCGAACTGGCTGTGTGAGCACGCGCGGGCGGGCATGCGGATCCACGTGCTGGCGCCGTCGGGCAACTTCGTGCCCAAGACGCTCGACGACGACTTCCTGCTGATGGCCGCGGGCAGCGGGATCACCCCGATCATGTCGATCGCCAAGTCGGCGCTCGCCGAGGGCAGCGGCCAGGTGACGCTGCTGTACGCCAACCGCGACGACCGCTCGGTGATCTTCGCCGAAGCGCTGCGCGAGCTGTCGGCCAAGTATCCCGACCGGCTGACGGTGGTGCACTGGCTGGAATCGCTGCAGGGGATGCCGAGCGTGCCCGCGCTGGCGAAGCTCGCCGCCCCCTTCACCGATCGGCCCGTGTACATCTGCGGGCCCGGCCCCTTCATGGATGCGGCCCGCGAAGCGCTGGACTCGCTGAAAGTGCCTGCGCCGCAAGTGCATATCGAGGTGTTCAAGTCTCTGGACTCCGACCCGTTCGCGGCGGTCAAGGTCGACGACACCGCCGCGGGCGACCAGCCGCCGGCCACCGCGGTGGTGGAGCTGGACGGCGAAACCCACACGGTGTCGTGGCCGCGTCACGCCAAGTTGCTCGACGTGTTGCTCGCGAAAGGTTTGGATGCGCCGTTCTCGTGCCGCGAGGGCCACTGCGGCGCGTGCGCCTGCACCCTGAAGGGCGGCAAGGTGAGCATGGAGGTCAATGACGTGCTCGAGCAGCAAGACCTCGACGACGGCCTCATCCTGGCCTGTCAATCTCACCCGGAATCTGATTCGGTAGAAGTCACCTACGACGAGTAGTCGCGGGGTTAGGTTCACCCTTAGGGTTGGCGAACCGAGAGGGGAGCGGCATGAAGCGGCTGATCACCGGGTTTGCGGTGGCCACAACGGCCTTGGCGTTGCTGCCCGGACCGGCCGCCGGCGCGGCCAGCAACACCGCCACCACGTTGTTCCCGCTGGACGGACCCAACCAGCTGGAGACGCGCACCGTCCTCAATTGCTTCAAGGCCGACGGGCACTGTGACTTCACCGCCGGGGCCGACATGCTGACGCCCGACGGGGTGACCGGCTTCCCGCACGAGCTTTGGGCCCGGCAGACCACCGAGATCCGGTCGTCGAACCGGCTGGCCTATCTCGACGCGCACGCCACCGGTCAGTACGAGCGGGTGATGAAGTCGATGGGATCCGACGAGATCACCACGGTCTACTTCGGCGAGGGGCCGCCGGACAAGTACCAGACGACCGGGCGCATCGACTCCACCGATTGGCAGACGGGTCAGCCCAAGACGGACAACAACGTCATCGTCTGCACACACATCCAGGTGGTCTACCCCGGGGTCAACATCACCTCGCCCAGCACCTGCGCGGTCACGACGTTCTCGTAAGCCCCTGTGGCGCGCCGAGATTGCACCCGGGGTTGTGATTCCGCGAAATCCACGACCGTGGCAGCAATCTCGACGCAGATCCCGTCAGCGCGGCAGCCCGAGCAGCCGCTCGGCGGCCACGGTGAGCAGGATCTGCTCGGTGCCGCCGGCGATGGTGAGGCAGCGGGTGTTCAGGAAGTCGTACACCGCGTGGTTGCGGACCAGCCCGCCGCCCTCGGCGACGTCCATCATGAACTCGGCCAGCGCCTGCCGGTAGCGCACCCCGATGAGCTTGCGGACGCTGGACTGCGCCCCCGGGTCCTGCCCGCCCACCGCGAGCTGGGCGATCCGCTGGTCCAGCAGCGCGCCGGTTTGGGCGATCACGATCAACCGGCCGAGCCGGTCCTGCTGCGCGGCGTCGAGGTCGAGCTTCTGAAGCACCTTGAGCAGCTCCTCCATCGGGTTGCCCAGCGCAGTGCCGGTGGCCATCGCGACCCGCTCGTTGGCCAGCGTGGTGCGCGCCAGCCGCCAACCGTCGTTGACGTGCCCGACCACCAGCTCGTCGGGAACGAACACGTTGTCCAGGAAGACCTCGTTGAACAGCGAGTCACCGGTGATCTCGCGCAGCGGGCGGATCTCGATGCCCGGCGAGCGCATGTCAACCAGGAAGTAGGTGATGCCCTTGTGCTTCGGCGCGTCGGGGTCGGTCCGCGCCAGGCACACGCCCCACCGCGCTTTGTGCGCGGCCGACGTCCACACCTTTTGCCCGGTGAGCAGCCAGCCGCCCTCACCGCGCACGGCTTTTGTGCGCAGCGACGCCAGGTCCGACCCGGCTCCCGGCTCGGAAAACAGCTGGCACCAGAGGAATTCGCCGCGCAGCGTGCCCGGGACGAAGCGCTCGATCTGTTCGGGCGTGCCGTGTTCGAGGATCGTCGGCGCCGCCCACCAGCCGATCACCAGGTCCGGACGGGCCACGCCGGCGGCCGCGAGCTCCTGATCGATCAGCAGCTGTTCGGCCGGTGACGCGCCCCGCCCGTGCGGCGCCGGCCAGTGCGGCGCCTGCAACCCCGCCTCGGCGAGCGCCGCCTGCCGCTTCTCGGCGGGCAGCGCGGCGATCTCGGCGACGGCCGCGGCGATCTCCGCGCGCTGGCCCTCGACCTCGGTGAGGTCGATCCCCAGGCGCCGCCGCACCCCGCCCTGGGTCAGTTCGGTGACCCGGCGCAACCAGCGTTCGGCGCCGCCCAGGAACCGGCCGATGGCGTGCGCCCGGCGCAGGTACAGGTGGGCGTCGTGTTCCCAGGTGCAGCCGATGCCGCCGAGGACCTGGATGCAGTCCTTTACGTTGGCCTTCACTGCGGCGATGCCGGCGCTGGCCGCCAACGCGGCCGCGATCGAAAACTGGTCGGCGTCGCTGTCGGCGGCGGCACGCGCGGCGTCGGCGGCGGCCACCTCGGCCTGCTCGGCGCGGCACAGCATCTCCGCGCAGAGGTGCTTGACGGCCTGGAAGCTGCCGATCGGCTTGCCGAACTGCTCACGGACCTTCGCGTAGTCGACGGCGGTGTCCAGCGACCACCGGGTCACCCCGGCCGCCTCGGCCGCGAGCACGGTCGCCGTCAATTCCTCGACGCGCCGGCGCGACGCCGTGATCACGGTGGCCGGCGCGGACGTCAGCACCACCCGGGCCAACGGTCGGGAGAAGTCGGTGGCCTCCAGGGCCTCGACCTGCACGCCGTCGCTGTCGGTGTCCACCAGCAGCCAGTCGTCGCCGGCCGGGAGCAACAGGACGCCGCCGTCGGCGGCGCCCAGGACCAACGGCAGGACCCCCGACGCCCGCGAGGTCTCGCCGTCGAACTGGGCGTCACCCTCGAGCGCCAGCCCGGCGAAGCGCTCGCCCGCCGCCAACTGCGCCAACAGATCGGGGTCGGTGACGACGAGCGTCGCCAGCGCGGTGGTGGCGACCGGCCCGGGAACCAGCGCCTTGGCCGCCTCCTCGACCATCGCGCACAGGTCCTCGACGCTGCCGCCCGCGCCACCATGCTCCTCGGGGATTGCCACGCCGAAGATGCCCAGCTCGGCCAGGCCTGCGAACACCGGGCGCCACGCGTCGGCATCGCCCTGCTCGACCTCGCGGATCGCCGTGGTCCCGCCGGGGCCCGACGCCGAATTGCGGGCCCAGTCGCGCACCAGGGCGCGCGCGGCGAACTGCTCGTCTGTGACGGTCGCTACCACCGTTGGGACCTCCGCGTCCTTCGCGTCGACGTGACGTGGGGCCTACGACCCCTAGCTCTCGATTCTCCTGCGTGCATCGGGTCGCTGCGCAACCCTC
This sequence comes from Mycobacterium sp. E3339, assembly GCF_001666915.1. Classification (NCBI taxonomy): domain Bacteria; kingdom Bacillati; phylum Actinomycetota; class Actinomycetes; order Mycobacteriales; family Mycobacteriaceae; genus Mycobacterium; species Mycobacterium sp. E3339. The sequence goes on from NZ_LZIZ01000251.1 coordinate 30,240, forward strand.
CTCTTCGCAGACTAGAACGTGTTCTAATAGTGCCAGCGATCGACCGTCAAGTCGAACGCCATCACAGCAGCACACGCCGCTGTCCCGGCGGTACGGAGGTGGGAAATTCACACTCAGCATGCGTATCGTTTGCAAGCGAGCCGCCAGGAACAGGAGCAACCCGTCACATGCCAGCCAGTGCCAACTCGAGCCGCGCTTCCGACTCGCAGCCGCGCGAGGTGATGAACGTGGCGGTATTGGCAGAGTCCGAACTGGGCTCGGAGGCCCAGCGGGAACGCCGCAAGCGGATCCTGGACGCCACCATGGCCATCGCGTCGAAGGGCGGCTACGAGGCGGTGCAGATGCGCGCCGTCGCCGATCGCGCCGACGTGGCGGTGGGCACGCTGTACCGCTACTTCCCGTCCAAGGTGCACCTGCTGGTGTCGGCGCTGGGCCGGGAATTCAGCCGCATCGACGCCAAGACCGACCGCTCCTCGATGACCGGGGGCACGCCGTTCCAGCGGCTGAACTTCATGGTCGGCAAGCTCAACCGGGCGATGCAGCGCAACCCCCTGCTCACCGAGGCCATGACGCGCGCCTACGTTTTCGCCGACGCCTCCGCGGCCAGCGAGGTCGACCAGGTCGAGAAGCTCATCGATTCGATGTTCGCCCGCGCGATGGCCGACGGCGAACCGACCGAGGACCAGTACCACATCGCCCGGGTCATCTCCGACGTCTGGCTGTCCAACCTGCTCGCCTGGCTCACCCGGCGCGCCTCGGCGACCGACGTCAGCAAGCGACTGGATCTGGCGGTGCGGCTGTTGATCGGGGACACCGAAAGCAGCTAGCTGGCGATTGTCACGCGGGCGGCCCCGCCGTGCGGCCCCGGATGAGCTCGGTGCCCAACACCTCGACGACCGGCAGGCCCGACCGCGGCGGACGCAACAACAACTCGCCCGCCCGGCGGCCCTTCTGCAGGCTCGGCTGCGCCACCGTGGTCAACCCGCGGCCGATCGCGTCCGGTACGCCGTCGAAACCGGTCACGGTCATCTGCCCCGGCACGTAAATGCCATGTGCGCGTAGGTAATCCATGGCCGACAGAGCCAGGATGTCCGCCGTGCACATCAGCGCGGTGATCCGCGGATTGGCCTCCAGCGCGGCCTTGGCGGCGGTGCCGCCGGAGTCCGGCTCGTGCTCGTAGCTCTCCACCACGGTCAGCGCGTCGGGGTCGATGCCGGCGGCCGTCATCGCCTCCCACACGCCGACGATGCGTTCGCGCTGCACGTCGAAGGCCGGCGATCGCAACCGGTCGGCGTCCACCAGTCCCTGCCGGCGGTCGCGGCCCAGCCGCATGGTCAGCAGCCCGATCTCGCGATGCCCCAGCCCCAGCACGTACTCCGCCAGCCCACGCATCGCCGCCCGGTCGTCGATGGCGACCCGGGACACACCGGCGAGCCCCTTCGGTTGGTCGACGACCACCACCGGCAACCGGCGCTGCAAGACGACCTGGAGGTACGGGTCCTCTTCGCAGACCGAATACACCACGAAGCCGTCCACCCCGGCGCCGAGCACCGCGCCCGTCCCGTCTTCGATGCTGCGGCCGGGGCCGACGGCCACCAACAGCAGGCCCTGCCCCAGCTCCTCGCAGGACTGCGCGACCCCGGCGACGAAATCCCGCGCCGCCGGGTCGCTGAAGAAGTAGGTCAGCGGCTCGGCCATCACCAGCCCGACCGCGCCGGCCTTGCGGGTGCGCAACGACCGCGCCACCGGGTCGGGACCCGGGTAACCCAACCGCTTGGCCGTCGCGAGCACCCGTTCACGGAGATCGGCGGAGAGCTGATCCGGCCGGTTGAAGGCGTTCGAGATCGTGGTGCGTGAAACCTTCAGTTCGTCCGCCAACGACGCCAGCGTCGCACGCCGGCGCGATGCGGGACTCACAGTCGGTGACGCTACAGCGAATCCGCATGCGCGCGTGCGCGGCGTACACCAGTCACTTTGTAATGGAAACGATTTTCATTAGTATTGTGGGTCGGCCGACCGGCCGGCGAGAGGACATCGAACGTGCGCATGGCGCTGAGGCGGGGGCGGATCGCGATGGCCGGGCTGCGTTGGCTGCCCGCCGCGCTGGCCTTGCTGGCCGCCGTCGGCTGTGGCGGCGTCGCGCACCCGCGGGCGGCCACCGTCGTCGCCTCCACCGGCGTATGGGGCAGCGTGGCCAGCGCCGTCACCGGCCGTCACATCGCGGTCAGGTCGATCCTGACCGGGGGCGACACCGACCCGCACTCCTACCAAGCCAGCCCTTCGGACGCGGCCGCCATCACCGACGCCACCCTGATCGTCTACAACGGCGGCGGCTACGACCCCTGGGTGGAGCAGGTGCTGGCCAGTCACCCCGGCGTGAAGTCCATCGGCGCCTACTCGTTCCTGAAGGCAACCGCCACCGGGGAGCAACCGGCCAACGAGCACGTCTTCTACGACCTCGACGTCGCCAAATCGGTGGCGTTCGCCATCGCGGACCGCGTGGCCGCCATCGACCCGGCGCACGCCGCCGACTACCGTGCCAACGCGGCCGAGTTCTGCCGCGGCGCGGACGCGATCGCCATCTCCGAACACGCCATCGCCAGCGCCTACCCGGGCACCGCGGTCATCGCGACCGAACCCGTCGGGTACTACCTGCTTTCGGCGTCCGGCTTGATCAACCGCACGCCGCCCGCCTTCACCGCGGCCAACGAGAACGAGACGGATCCCTCGCCGTCCGACATGGCGTTCGTCCTCGACCTGATCAACCACCGTCAGGTGGCGGCGCTTCTGGTCAACCCGCAGACATCCACCGCCGCGATCAACGGCGTGCGCGACGCCGCGCGGCGCGCGGGCGTGCCGGTGACCGAGGTCAGCGAGACCCTCCCCGAGGGCACGGATTACCTGACGTGGCAACGCAATACGGTCAAACAGTTGCTGGCCGCGCTGCAATCACGCCGGTCAGTGCAGCCGTGACGCTCGACGCGGTCCACGCCGTCGACCGCCACCCGGACACCGTCTCGCTGCGCGGCGCCCGTCTGGCTTTCGGTGACCGGGTGCTGTGGGACCATCTCGACCTGACGGTGTCGCGCGGCGAGTTCATCGCCGTCCTCGGCCCGAACGGCAGCGGCAAAACGTCGTTGCTCAAGGTGCTGCTCGGTCAGCTGCCGCTGTCCGCGGGAACCGCGCTGGTGGACGGGAAGCCGATGACCTCGGGCAGCGGGCGCGTCGGCTACGTGCCGCAGCACCGACCGATGGACCACGAGGTGATGCTGCGGGGTCGCGACCTGGTGCGGCTGGGTGTCGACGGGCATCGCTGGGGCGCCATGCCCCTGCGATCCGCCGACCGGGCCCGCCGGCGGGCGGCCGTGGCCGAGGCGCTGCGGCAGGTCAACGCCGAACACCTGGCGGATGTCCGGGTGGGCGTGATGTCGGGTGGCGAGCTGCAGCGGATGCGCGTCGCGCAGGCGCTGGTCAGCGACCCGATGCTGCTGCTGTGCGACGAGCCGCTGCTGGCGCTTGACCCGGCGAACGCGAAGCTGGTGTCCGCCCTGATCGACCGGCGCCGCCGGGACGCCGCGACCACCGTCATCGTCGTCACCCACGACGTCAACGCGATCCTGCCGTACGTCGACCGGCTGATCTACCTGGTCGACGGGCGGTTCCGGATCGGCACGGTGGAGGAAGTGATGACCACCCAGACCCTGTCGATGCTGTATCGGGCCGACATCCAGGTGGTCAAGGTCAAGGACCGCTACGTGGTGGTGGGCGATACGACCGACGGGGCCCACCCGTGAATCACCGGCTCACCGACGTCCTGGCCCACCTGCTCGACTTCGACATCACAGCCCATCTGCTCGGCCACGACTTCGTCCAGCAGGCGCTGATCGCGGCCGTGCTGCTGGGGCTGGTGGCCGGGCTGATCGGGCCGTTCATCGTCATGCGCCAGATGTCGTTCGCCGTGCACGGTTCCAGCGAATTGTCCTTGACCGGAGCGGCTTTCGCGTTACTGGTGGGCATCGAAGTGGGGGTGGGCGCCCTGGTCGGCAGCGCCCTGGCCGCGGCGCTGTTCGGCGTCCTGGGCCGGCGGGCCCGCGAGCGTGATTCGGTCATCGGGGTGGTGCTGGCCTTCGGGCTGGGCCTGGCGGTGCTGTTCCTCTACCTCTACCCGGGCCGGACCGCGACCAGCTTCGCGTTGCTCACCGGACAGATCGTCGGCGTCGGCTACACGGGGCTGGCCATGCTGGCGCTGGTGTGCCTGCTCGTGATCGCCGTCATCGCGACGTGCTATCGCCCGCTGCTGTTCGCGACCGTCGATCCCGACGTCGCCGCGGCCCGCGGCGTGCCCGTTCGCGCGCTCGGCATCGTGTTCGCCGCGCTGGTAGGCGTGGTGGCCGCTCAGGCCGTCCAGGTGGTCGGGGCGCTGCTGGTGATGTCGCTGCTGATCACGCCGGCGGCCGCGGCCGCCCGGGTGGTGGCCTCCCCGGCGGCCGCGCTGGTGGCCTCGGTGATCTTCGCCGAGGTTTCCGCGGTCGGGGGCATCGTGCTGTCGCTGGCGCCGGGCGTCCCGGTGTCGGTGTTCGTGGCGGGTATTTCGTTCCTGATCTACCTGGCCTGCTGGTTGCTGGGGCGCCGGCAGGAGTTCGCCGCCTAAGCTTGTCGACACCGATCAGCCCGCGTCCGAAAGGCTCTGGTGCGTAGGCAATTCGCAAGCGTCCTGCAGGCGGCGGTGTGTGCCCTGACGGCGGGCTGCACCACCACCGTCGCCGGCAGCGCCGCGCCCGCGGACAACCACGGTCCGCTCTCTCAGGCCCCGGTGGCCGTCACCGCCCTGGACGGGCTGCTGCTCGACGACAGGAAAATCTACGACATCCTGGGTGCGGCACTGCGGATCCGGTACCGCACGCAGGACATGTGGGACTCCAGCGGCACGTTCAGCGACAAGAGTTGCCTGGCCATGGCCGGGCCCGCCCAGCAGGCCGTGTACGCGGACACCGGCTGGACCGCGGTGCGCGGCGAGCGACTGGACGACAGCTACGACAACCCCATGGTGCGCAACTATTCCGTCGACCAGGCCGTGATCGCCTACCCCACCGCCCGGCAAGCCAACGCGTTCTACGAGGCATCAGTGCGCAGGTGGTCCGCCTGCGCCAACCGCCGGTTCGTCGACCATCCCCCGGGGCAGCCCGAGGTCGCGTGGGCGGTGGCCGATTCCCACGCGGTCGGCGGCACGCTCAGCACGTCCGAAGAGCAGCAAGGCAGCGAAGACGGCTGGCGGTGCCAGCGCGCGCTGACCGCGCGCAACAACGTCGTCATCGACGTGGCCACCTGCGGCTCGTTCCTGCCGGGAGGGTCCGCGGTGGACATCGCCCAACAAGTCGCGGCGGCGGTCGTCACCCGGTAGCGACGGCCGCCCCATAAGCTGGGCGGGTGGCCCGCATCGACCTCAACGCCGACCTCGGCGAGGGCTTCGGCGTCTGGCGCCTGGGCGATGACGACGCCATGCTGCGGATCGTCACCAGCGCCAACGTCGCGTGCGGATTCCATGCCGGGGACCCGGCCGGCCTCTTGCGCGTCTGCCGGTCGGCCGCCGAGCGCGGCGTCCGCATCGGCGCGCAGGTGAGCTATCGAGACCTGGCCGGGTTCGGCAGGCGCTTCATCGACGTCTCCGCCGACGACCTCGCCGCCGACGTCGTCTATCAGATCGGCGCGCTGCAGGCGATCGCGCGCGCATCCGGCTCCGCGGTTTCCTACGTCAAACCCCATGGGGCGCTGTATAACTCGATCATCACCAACCGCGATCAGGCGGCCGCGGTCGCGGAGGCGGTGCGGATGGTGGACCCGGGGCTGCCGGTGTTGGGCATGGCCGGTTCGGTGTTCTTCGACGAGGCCTCGACCCGTGGCTTGCGCACCGTGGCCGAAGCCTTCGCCGATCGCGCCTACCGGCCGGACGGCCGGCTGGTGTCCCGCCGGGAGCCCGGCGCCGTGCTGCACGACGCGGCCGCGATCGCCGACCGCGTGCTGGGCATGGTGACCAGCGGCCGGGTCACCGCCGTCGACGGCACATCGGTCACGGTCACGGCGGAATCGGTTTGCGTGCATGGCGATTCGCCCGGTGCGGTGCAGATCGCGACCGCCGTGCGGGACCGGCTCACGGCGGCCGGCGTCGAGATCGGGGCGTTTCGCTGATGCGGCTCAAGCCCGGTCGACCCGACATCGCGCGGTACGCGGACCGGTTCGACGCGCCCGCCGCCGAACCCGGATCCCTGTCGGTGACGTGGATGGGCGTGGCGACGCTGCTCGTCGACGACGGCTCGTCGGCGCTGCTCACCGACGGCTACTTCTCCCGGCCCGGCCTGGCGCGGGTGGCCGCCGGCAAAGTGGCGCCGTCACCGGCCCGCGTGGACGGTAGCCTGGCCCGGGCCAAGGTGTCCCGGCTGCAGGCCGTGATCCCGGTGCACACCCATATCGATCACGCGCTGGACTCCGCGCTGGTGGCCGACCGCACCGGCGCGCGGCTGGTGGGCGGCCGGTCGGCGGCCAACGTCGGGCGCGGATACGGGCTGCCCGAGGACCGCATCGTGATCGCCGCCAGCGGAGAGCCGATCGCGTTGGGGGCCTACGACGTGACGCTCGTGGAGTCCCATCACTGCCCCCCGGACCGGTTCCCCGGCACGATCGACGAGCCGCTGACGCCGCCGGTCAAGGCGTCGGCCTACCGTTGCGGCGAGTCATGGTCGACGCTGGTGCACCACCGGCCCTCGGGCCGCCGGCTGTTGATCCAGGGCAGCGCCGGGTTCGTCGAGGGCGCGCTTGCCGGGCGGCGCGCCGACGCCGTCTACCTGTCCGTGGGGCAGCTCGGGCTGCAACCGCGGTCCTACCTGGCCGACTACTGGAACGAGACCGTGCGCGCGGTGGGCGCGCGCCGGGTGATCCTCATCCATTGGGACGACTTCTTCCGGCCGCTGTCAAAACCGCTGCGGGCCTTGCCGTATGCGGGTGACGACCTGGACACCTCGATCGAAGTCCTCGACGAGTTGGCCACGTCCGACGGCGTCTCGCTGCACCTGCCTACGGTGTGGCGACGCGAGAACCCTTGGGCCTGAAGCGGTTACATTGACCCTGACCCTTGCGCTGGTGCTGCTCGCTGCCGTGCTGGCCTTCGCCGTGGTGCGCCCGCGGGGCTGGCCCGAGGCGGTGGCGGCGGTTCCGGCGGCCCTGATCCTGATCGCGGTCGGCGCGATATCGGTGCATCAGGCGGTCGAGGAGGTGGCCGGGCTTGCGGGGGTGGTCGGGTTCCTCGGTGCCGTGCTGGTGCTGGCCAAGCTGTGCGACGACGAGGGCCTGTTCGAGGCGGCGGGTGCGGCGATCACCCGCGGGCGCGTCGGATCGGGCGGCCTGTTGCGCCGGGTGTTCGTCATCGCCTCCCTGATCACCGCCGCGCTGAGCCTGGACACCGCGGTGGTGTTGCTGACCCCGGTGGTGCTGGCGGCCGTCCGCCGGCTGCGAACCCCGGTGCGGCCGTACGCCTATGCCACCGCACACCTGGCCAACGGCGCCTCCCTGCTGCTGCCGGTGTCGAATCTGACCAACCTGCTGGCGTTCCACGCCGCCCACCTTTCGTTCACGCGGTTCACCCTGCTGATGGCGTTGCCGTGGCTCGGCGTGGTGGTCACGCTGTACGCGGTGTTCCGTTGGTTCTTCGCGCGCGACCTGCGGGTGCAGCCGCGGCCGGAGCAGCCGGGACCGGCGCCGCGGCCGCCGGTGTTCGTGTTGGTGGTGGTGGGGCTGACGCTCGCGGGGTTCGCGGTGGCACAATCCATCGGGGTGGCGCCGGCCTGGGTGGCGCTCGCCGGGGCGGTCGTGCTGGCCGTGCGCAGCCTGAGCAGGGGACACACCTCGGTGGTCGACATCGCCCGTTCGGTGCACGTGTCGTTCCTGGTGTTCGTGCTCGCCCTCGGTGTGGTGGTGCGGGCGGTCATGGTCAACGGCATGGACAGGGCGATGTCGGCGGTGCTGCCCTCCGGCTCGACGCTGCCCGCCCTGCTGGCCATCGCCGCGGTGGCCGCCGTGCTGGCGAACGTCGTGAACAACCTGCCCGCCACCCTGGTGTTGCTGCCATTGGTCGCGCCGAGCGGACCGGTCGCCATCCTGGCCGTCCTGCTCGGCGTCAACATCGGCCCCAACCTGACCTACGTCGGATCGCTGTCGAACCTGTTGTGGCGGCGCGTGCTTCGCCAGCACGACGTCGACGCCGGCGTCGGCGAATACAGCCGCCTCGGATTGTGCACCGTGCCCGTCTCCCTGGTGATCGCGGTGCTCGCCCTGTGGGCTTCGGTGCGGCTGCTCGGCGCCTAGCCGATCGCCTCCCGGAATTCGACTCCCTGCTGCAGCGCCCGCGCCGCTTCGGCGATGTCGACGACGGGATAGATCCGGTAATCCAGGACGGTGGCGAATTGGCTTGTGGTCTCGACCAAATCGGCCGGATCGTCGGATTCCAGCACCGCGAATCCACCGCCGCCGTCGATGCGGCCGACGAACTGGTGATACGTCGTGGTCTGTGGTTGCGACCACTTCGAGTACGCGGCCAGGCCGCGGCGCAAGCTTTCGTCGTTCTCGGCCGCCGTTCCGTTCAGGCGATATGTCCAAGCCACCACGTATTTCATCGCGATCTCCTTTTCTCGTCGGGATCGCAACGCTAGGGCCGGATTACGTTCGGCGCATGCGTAGCCGCCTACTCGAAACGGCGTCAACCGGACCCGGCGCCCGGCCCCGACCGGATGATGGTCGCCAGTTCCTCGCGTGACTGAGCGCCCACCCGCTGGCAGGCCCGGTAGATGTGGCCCTCCACCGTGCGCACCGACATCACCAACTTCTCGGCGATCTGGCGGTTGGACAGACCGGCCACGGCGAGTTCGATGACGTCGCGCTGGCGACCCGACAGCTTGAGGCCCGCGGGCGTCCGCAACGCCGGTGTGCACAGGCCGCCACATTCCTCGGCCAATTCGCCGGCCAGCGCCGCGGCGTAAAGGCCGCGCTTGTGCTGTTGGCCGTCGATGAACGCCGCGGACGCCTGCGCCGCCGCGTCGGCGGCCGCGGCCCGGTCACCGATCGCCCGATAGGCGGCCGAAACCGCCAGTAGACCCTCGCCATTCCCGGCCAGCAGGGCCTCCGCGTGCGACGCGATGGCGTCGGCCAGCGGCAGCGACAACGCCCCGGCCAGCTCCCGGGCCCGCGGCGCCCCCGACGCGTCCCCCCATTGCGCCGAGGCCTGAATGCAGGCCAGTTCGTGGGTCGGCTGCCCGCGCTCGCGCGCGAGCCGCGCGGCGCTCTGCGCGGTCGCGACCGCCTCGCCGCGGCGACCGCTTGCCGCGAGCGCCCACCCGTTGGCCAGCGAAAGGCCCGTGTGCATGAACAAGTAGTCGGCCGGCACGCAGGACCGCGCCCCGGCGACCGCGTCGTTCGCTTCGGCCGGGTGCCCGAGCTTGCCGTGCGCCTCGGCCAGGGCGAAATAGCTCGCCGGTCGCAGACCGCTTGTGGTGGCGTGTATTTGCGCACCGGCGAGGGCTTCGTGGACCAGCCGGGCCGCTTCGGCGACTGCGCCGCGGGCCAGGTCGGCGTTGCCGAGCAGCAGGGCCAGGTTCGCGTAGGCCAGACCCGGGACGTCGCGCGCCGCGTCGGCCATTGTCTTTGCCAGACTGACGAATTCGTCGATGCGGCCCGTCAACCGGCAAGCCCGCCCGTAGACGGCGCCGAACCAGAACCGCATGTGCGAGGCCTCGAAGGATGTGGTCGCCCGGCGCAGCGCCTGCTCGGCCTCGGCGGCCAGGCCGTCGACCCGTCCCAACGCCCCCATCGCCATGATCAAGGCCAACGACGCCATCATCGCGTGGAAATCCGGCAGCCCATCCGAATCCAGTGCGGCCCTGGACCTTTCGGCCGCGAGCTGACAGCGCGCGGCCACCGCATCCAGGCAAGCCTGCACCGCCAACCGCGCGGCCACCTGGGCCGGCGTCTCGGACGCCTCGGCAAGGCCGTCGAGGATCACCGCGGCGTCCGCCGGCCTGCCTAGCATCCACACCAGGTTGGCGGCACGCAGGGTCGCCCAGTAATGGCCGTCCGGCGCGTCGCCGGTGGGGCCCTCGGTGATCGCGCGCAAGGCCTCCTCGGCCTGCTCGCCGCGACCGAGCAGCACCAGGTTCGTCGCGCGCACCCCCGCCGCCCCAGGCGCCCCGGCCTGCGCGGCGGCGTTGGCAAGCCGGTCGGCCAGCTCCAGGTCCAACAGCGACATCGCGTGCCGGGCCGATTCCAGATACAGCTCCGGTTGCGGGTCCAGATCCGACTCCAGGCTCAGCAGCGCTCGGCGCACCGTGGCCTGCATGTCGGCGTCGCCGTCCCGCGCCAGCCGCGTCGCCAGCCTGCCCCGGATCTTCGACAGATACATCTCGCCGGCGCCGGCGCGGCGAAGCTCCCCGTACAGCGGGTGCGCGAGCCTGGCCACCAAACCGCCGGCGGTGCGTTCGACGTTCACCAGGCCCATCGCTTCGGCGGCCACCAAGTCCTCGCGAGAAACCAAGTCGCACAACAGGTCCACCGGCAGCGGCTCGCACTGCGACAGGGTGTCGACGACCAGCGCGAGCGGCGGGGTCAGGCGGCCGAGCTGGCGCCCCACCGTTTCGGACAGGCTGGCCGAAACCGCGACGTCACCGTCCCACATCCACACCCCGGCCACCCGCCGGACCCGTCCGGCCGCCATCTGATCGCTCAGCAGCTGCCGAAGGAACAGGGTGTTGCCGCCGGTGAGCCGCCGGAACCGGGCCGCGCATCGCGCGTCGACCGGACCGCCCAGCGTCCGCTCGATCACCTCGCGCGTCGCCGCGGCGGAGAGCGGCTCCAGGTCGAGGCGACTCAGCAGGCCGTCCTTCCACAACGCCGTCACCGCGTCGGGCTCTTCGCCGCCGGTGCGCACCGTGACCACCAGCCGGGCCCCGCCGGACTGTGCCAGCTGGTGAATCACCAGCGCCGACAACCCATCCAGCAGGTGCGCGTCGTCGACCCCGATGACCACGCGGCCCCGATGCTGGCGCGCCACGAACGACTCGATCACGCGTCGAACGTTGGTCAGCGGATCGGACATCGCGTCGCCGAGGAGGCCGATGAAGGCTCCGAGTGGCAGCGCGCGGGCCGACTGGGTGCCGACAATCCATTTGATGCGCTCACCCGACGCCCCGGCGCGCCGCAGCGCTTCGCGGGCCAGCCGGGTTTTGCCCACCCCGGCGGCGCCCGCGATCAGCACCCCGGAGTGCTGGTCAGCCCCGCTCAGGGCGCGTCGAATGGTTGCTAACTCGTTGTCGCGCCCAATCAGCAGATCACCGCTGATCACGCGGCGACTATAACCGCGCGGCGGCAGCGGCGTGGCCGATTGTCGGCGTTTCGGCGCGCCGTGCCCGGTCCGCTCACCCAAGTCGCGTAGCGGACTACGCTATCGGCCCCCAGCGCGCGCTGTGAGCATGGCTTTCGTCAGCTTGCGGGTCAGAAAGGCGGCGGGTCATGTCCGACATGAGGGCCAGGATCGGTAATCACGCGGTGGTGTTGGGAGCGAGCATGGCCGGTTTGCTGGCCGCGCGGTCGCTCGCCGACTTCTTCGACACGGTCACCGTCGTGGAGCGCGACCCGCTCCCCGACGCCGACACCGCCCGCCGGGGCGTGCCGCAGGGCCGGCACCTGCACGCGCTGTTGGCCCGGGGCGCCCAGGTGATCGAGGGGATGTTCCCCGGCGTCCTCGACGAGATGATCCTCGACGGCGCACAGTACTTCGACGGCCAGGACCTGTCCGGGCTGTACTACAACGTGGGCGGCCACCTGATGGCGCGGCGCGGCAGCGCCACCGGGTTGACCGCCTACAGCGCGACCCGGCCCTTCCTCGAGGACCACGTCCGCATCCGGCTGCGTGAGATCCCCAACGTCACGGTGCTCGACGACCACAGCATCTTGGGCCTGATCTCAACGGCGGACCATCACCGCGTCACCGGGGTGCGGGTCGTCGGTCAACACAGCGGCGAACCCGTCACGCTGCACGCGGACCTGGTCGTCGACGCCACCGGGCGCGCCGCCCGCACCCCCACGTGGCTGGAAAGCCTGGGATACGAGCGCCCGCGCGAGGATCGCGTCGTCGTCCAGCTGACGTACGCCAGCCAGGCGCTGCGGATCACGTCGGACGCGCCGCGGGAGCTCGGGTTCCTCGTCGGGATCGTGCCGGGCCGGCCGAGGGGTTGCGGCCTGTTGCACTGCGAGAACGACACCTGGCTGCTCACGGTGATGGGGGTGGCCGGCGAGGAGCCGAAGACGCTCGATCTTGCGACGTTGTGTGATTTCGTGGCGGACTGCGCGCCGGCCCATCTGCTGGCCGCGGTGCGCGCGGCCGAACCCATCGGGGAGCCGGTGCGGCACCGGGTGCCGTGCAGCCGGTGGCGGCGCTACGACAGGATGCGGCGCTTCCCCGAGGGCCTGCTGGTCACCGGCGACGCGATCTGCAGCTTCAACCCGATCTATGGCCAGGGCATGACGGTGGCCGCGCTCGAGGCGTTGGCGCTGCGCGACTGCCTCTCCGCCGGCGGCGACGACCTGGCGCGGCGCTTCTTCCGCGCCGCGGCGGCGCCGATTCGCCAGGCGTGGCAGCTGTCGACCAACCCCGACCTCGCCCTGCCCGAAATCGAGGGCACCGCACCGCTGGTCGCGCGATTGTTCAACAAGTACGTCGATCGCGTGCTCGCGGCGGCCGAAAGCGACACCGTCGCGTTCAATCAGTTCATCAAGGTGACCTCGCTCGTCGACCCCGCGACGAAACTGTTGCGCCCGAACATGATCTGGCGCGCCGCCCGCGGGCGCCGGCACGGTGTCGAGCAAACTGACGCGCCCGCCGACGTTCTGGTGAAGGCGGTGCCCTGACCTACCGGTGGTAGGCCGGCGGCAGCGGCATCCCGAGTTCGCCCAGCACGCCGCGCAGCAGGGTCGGGAAGTCGGTGATGATGCCGTCGACGCCGTAACCGATCTGCTCGCGCATGGCGCCGGCGTCGTTGACGGTCCATGGAATGACCTTGAGCCCCAACGCGTGCGCGTGGTCGACATAGGCCGCCCCGGCGACCAGCGCGTAACGGGGCGAGACGACGTTGGCGCCCACCAGCAGCGCGCCGAGCATCGGATCGCCGACGGCGCCGGCGTCGACGCCGGCCAGCCACGGCGAGCCCGGGGACCACGTCTGCTCGTTGTACAACGCGACCAACGGAATCGACGGCTCGGCACGGTGAACCAGCGGCAGCGTCCGCCAGTCGAAGCTTTCGATCTCCACCCGGTCGAGCTTGCCCGCCGATCTGACCGCCGCCAGGATCACGTCGACGAACTGCTGGGGGTCGGCCGACGTGCCGGGCCGGTCGGCCGCCACCTTGGTCTCGATGTCGTAGCGCACGGCGGCGTGGTAGGAGTCGGCGAGCGCGAACACCTCCGGCAGGACGGCTATCTTGTTGCCCCGCACCACTTCGGCGCCGGGGAACTCGGCCAGCCGCCGCCCGCAGTCGAGCGTGCGGATCTGGGCCACGGTCAGCTCGTGGACCAGCTTGCCGACGTAGGGGTACTGCGGGTCGCCGGTGAACGCGGGTCCGGTGTCGGCGCATTTCTCGGCGTCGATCGTCGGGTCGTGCCACACCAGCGGTTGCCCGTCCCTGGTGATGTTGACGTCGAGTTCGAGTGTGTCGACGCCCAATTCGAGCGCCTTCGCAAACGCGCGCAACGATTCCTCGGTGGTCTCCCCGCGCCCGCCGCGGTGGGCCTGCAGGTCGAAGCCGGCGGGTTGCGCCGAGGCGGTCGACGCACAGAGCAGGCCCAGCCCCAGCAGCGCGGCGACGAGGCGTGCTAACAATTAATGCCTGCGCTGACGGGCGATTTCGGCGAGCACCACCCCGGCGGCCACCGAGGCGTTCAGCGATTCGGCCTGCCCGGCCATCGGGATGGACACCACCTCGTCGCAGTTCTGCCGCACCAGTCGCGACAGCCCTTTGCCTTCCGACCCGACGACCACCACCAGCGGGTCGGCGCCGTCCACGTCGTCGACCATGGTGTCGCCGTCGGCGTCCAGGCCGATCACCCGGATGCCGCGGTCGGCCCAATCCTTAAGCGTCCCGGTGAGATTGGTGGCCCGGGCCACCGGGACGCGGGCCGCGGCGCCGGCGCTGGTGCGCCAGGCCACCGCGGTCACCGACGCCGAACGCCGCTGCGGGATCAGCACGCCGTGACCGCCGAACGCCGCGACCGACCGCACGATCGCGCCCAGGTTGCGGGGATCGGAGATGTTGTCCAACGCGACCAACAGCGCGGGCGGGGCGCTGAGCGCGGCCGTCAACAGATCGTCGGGGTGGGCGTAGTTGTACGGAGGCACCTGCAGGGCGATGCCCTGATGCAGGTGGTTGCTGGTCATCCGGTCCAGGTCGGTGCGCGGCACCTCGAGGATCGAGATGCCCGAATCCGCGGCGCGGGCAACGCTTTCGGTGACCCGTTCGTCGGCGTCGATGCCCACGGCCACGTACAGGGCGGTCGCCGGGACACCGGCACGCAGGCATTCCAGCACCGGGTTGCGGCCGAGCACGGTTTCCGTCTCGTCGGTCGGCCGCTTGGCGGGCCGGCGCGACTGGGACTGGGCGCGCTTGGCGGCGGGGTGGTTGGGGCGCAGGTGCGCCGGCGGGGTGGGTCCGCGGCCCTCCAGGCCCCGGCGGCGCTGGCCGCCCGAGCCGACGGTGGGCCCCTTCTTGCTGCCCGCTTTGCGGATCGCCCCGCGGCGCCGCGAATTGCCGGCCATCTAGTCGGTGCGCTTTTCTTCGCCGGCCTGTAGCGACCACTGCGGCCCGTCGGCGGTGTCGGTGACCTCGATGCCGGCGATCTTCAGCCGATCCCGGATCTCGTCGGCGAGTGCCCAATTGCGTTGCTCGCGCGCCTTTTCCCGGTTTTCCAACTCGGCCCGCACCAGCACCTCGACGGCGGCCAGGGCGGCCGACGTCTCGTCGCGGGTCTCCCAGCGCTCGTCGAGGGGGTCGCAGCCCAGGATGCCCATCATGGCGCGGATCGCGCGGGCATGCCGCAGCGCGCCCTCGTGATCGCCGCTGTCGAGGGCCCGGTTGCCCTCCGCGCGGGCGTGGTGCACCTCGGCCAGCGCGGCCGGGACGGCCAAGTCGTCGTCGAGCGCCTCGGCGAAGTGCGGGGTCCATTCGCCGGGCTCGACGGCGCCGACGCGAACGCGGACGCGGTGCAGGAATTCCTCAACGCCCACATAGGCTTTCACCGCGTCCTGCAGGGCGGTGTCGGAGAATTCCAGCATCGACCGGTAATGCGCGCTGCCCAGGTAGTAGCGCAGCTCCGCCGGTCGCACCCTCTCCAGCAGCGCCGGGATGGCCAGCACGTTGCCCAGCGACTTGCTCATCTTCTCGCCGCCCATGGTGACCCAGCCGTTGTGCAGCCAGTAGCGGGCGAACCCGTCGCCAGCGGCGCGACTCTGCGCGATCTCGTTCTCGTGGTGCGGGAACACCAAATCCATTCCGCCGCAATGGATGTCGAATTCTGGGCCCAGGTAGGTGCGGGCCATCGCCGAGCACTCCAGGTGCCAGCCCGGACGGCCGCGGCCCCACGGCGAGGGCCACGACGGTTCTCCGGGCTTTTCGCCCTTCCACAGCGTGAAGTCGCGCTGGTCGCGCTTGCCGGTGGCCACGCCCTCGCCCTGATGGACGTCGTCGATCTTGTGCCCGGACAGCTGGCCGTAGTCCGGGTAGCTGCGCACGTCGAAGTAGACGTCGCCGGCGGCCGCGTAGGCGTGTCCGGTTTCGATCAGGCGGTCCATCAATTCGACCATCTGGGTGATGTGCCCGGTGGCTCGCGGTTCGGCCGATGGCGGCATGACGTCCAAAGCGTCGTAGGCGGCGCTGAAGGCGCGCTCGTAGGTGGCCGCCCACTCCCACCACGGGCGGCCGGCCGCGGCGGCCTTGGCCAGGATCTTGTCCTCGATGTCGGTGACGTTGCGGATGAACGCGACGTCGCAACCGCGCGCCATCAGCCACCGGCGCAGGATGTCGAAGGCCACGCCGCTGCGGACATGCCCGATGTGCGGCAGGCCCTGCACGGTGGCGCCACACAGGTAGATGGAGACGTGGCCCTCGCGCAGCGGGACGAAGTCACGCACGGCACCGGCCGCCGTGTCGTGTAGCCGCAGACGGGCGCGATCGGTCACGACGTGCCAGCTTACCGGGCCAATTGTCGTGACCGGCGACCGCGATCCCGGCGGCGCCCCTCGAGTGTCACGCCAGCGCGGCTGTCGGCGCCCGACGCCACGCTGGCGTGACGCTCGGGCGAGCGCGCCTCAGCCGGCGGGAACCACCAGTGCGGTGGCGATGGCGGCGCGTCCCTCGCCGCGGCCGGTCAGCCCCAAACCGTCGGTCGTCGTCGCCGAAACCGACACCGGCGCGCCCAGCAACTCGGTGAGCACCCGCTGCGCCTCGTCACGGCGGGGACCGACCCTGGGCTGGTTGCCGATCAGCTGCACCGCGGCGTTTCCGAGTCGAAAGCCCGCGCGCGCCACCAGGTCGGCGACGTGGCGCAGCATGTCGGCGCCGCTGACGCCCCGCCAGCACGGCTCGTCGACCCCGAAGACGGCGCCGAGATCGCCCAGCCCCGCGGCCGACAACAGCGCGTCGCACAGCGCGTGCGCCCCCACGTCGCCGTCGGAGTGGCCGGCGCAGCCGTCGGCCCCGTCGAACAGCAACCCCACCAGCCAGCACGGCCGCCCGGGCTCGATCGGATGCACGTCGACGCCGAGGCCGACCCGCGGCAGCTCGCTCACCCGCGCACGATCGCTTCGGCCAGCAGGAGATCGAGCCGGGTGGTGATCTTGAAGGCCAGCGGGTCGCCGTCGACCACCTGAACCTGGCCCCCGACGTGCTCGACTAGCGATGCGTCGTCGGTGAATTCGGCGGTGCCGGCGCGCTGGTAGGCCCGCAGCAGCAGCTCGCGGGCGAACCCTTGCGGGGTCTGCACGGCGCGCAGGCCGGCCCGCTCGGGCGTGCCCAGGACCACTCCGTTGGCGTCCACGGCCTTGATGGTGTCATGCAGCGGCAGCGCGGGCACGACCGCGCCGTGCCCGGCCCGCAGCGCCTCCACCACCCGCACGATCAGCGCGGGGGGCGTCAGGGCGCGGGCGGCGTCGTGGACGAGCACGAACTCGGGGTCACCGGGCAGCGCCGCCAGCGCCAGGCTCACGGATGTGGTGCGGTCGGCCCCGCCGGCGACGACGGTCGCCCGCCCGCCCAGGGCCCGCTTGGCCTCGTCGACCCGGGCCGCCGGAACGGCGACCACCACGTGGTCGACGACGGAAGAAGCCAGCAAACCGGCGACGGCGCGGTCCAGCAGGGTGCGCCCATCGACCTCGCAGAATGCCTTGGGAATGCCAGCGCCCAATCGCTCCCCCGACCCTGCGGCCGGGACCACCGCGACGACCGTGCCCGTGACCACCGGTGCGTCAGGGCCTTCAGGAAGCGGCGGCGAGAACCTCGTCGAGGATGGTTTCCGCTTTGGCGTCGTCGGTGCTCTCGGCCAGGGCCAATTCTCCGACCAGGATCTGGCGGGCCTTGGCCAGCATGCGCTTCTCACCGGCGGACAAACCGCGTTCCTGGTCGCGACGCCACAGGTCGCGCACTACCTCGGCCACCTTGTTGACGTCGCCGGAGGCCAGCTTTTCCAGGTTGGCCTTGTAGCGGCGCGACCAGTTCGTCGGCTCCTCGGTGTGCGGGGCCCGCAACACCTGGAACACCTTGTCGAGGCCTTCCTGGCCCACGACGTCGCGGACACCGACGTATTCGGCGTTGTCAGCGGGCACTCGAACGGTCAGGTCTCCCTGCGCCACCTTCAAGACGAGATATTCCTTTTGTTCCCCTTTGATGGTGCGGGTTTCAATCGCCTCGACTAACGCAGCACCGTGATGCGGGTAAACAACGGTGTCGCCGACCTTGAAGATCATCTGATTCGAGCCCCTTTCGTTACGTCAATCCTAACACGGCCGCCCAATCGCGTGCGGAGCAACGATGCAGGTCAGGGGCACAACACGCGCAGATTAGGGGTTGACAGGGCGAGCAGAACGTGCAGTGACGCACATTACCAACGTCGTCATTCGGCCCCGAGGGCGGCCCCAACGGACCCCGCCGAAGGGCTTCCGGGCTGGTCTTACGCCCCGCGCTATCGCACGGGAAACCTTCCTACTACTGTGCATAGTTGCATCCGTCGAACCGGCCCAGCAGGAGGCATTGAGTGAACCGCTTCGAGATGAGCCTCCCCGTCCGCCCCGCGCTGACCGTGCTCGCCGGCCTGTTGCTCGCGCTCGTGCTCAGCGGCTGCGGGGCCGGCCAGGTCTCGCAGATGGCCGTTCAGGAGCCCGCGATCAACGGCAACAAGGTCACGTTCAACAACGTGGCGCTGCGCGACATCCGCATGCAGGCCCAGCAGACCGGCGCCGCCATCCAGCCCGGACAGGCGGTGGAGCTGGTGCTGGTGGCCGTCAACCAGTCGCCGAGCGTGCCGGACAGGTTGGTGAGCATCACCAGCGACGTCGGCTCGGTGACCGTGAGCGGAGACGGTCGGCTGCCCGCCGGCGGCATGTTGTTGATCGGGACCCCGGAGGGCCAGAAGGTGGCGCCCGGGCCGATGGGCTCGAGCAACGCGGCCAGGGCGACCGTCAACCTGGCAAAGCCGATCAGCAACGGGCTGCTGTACAACTTCACCTTCAACTTCGAGAAGGCCGGTCAGGCGACCGTGCTGGTGCCGGTTTCGGCCGGGCTGGACCAGCCGCAGCAAAGCTAGCGGGGCGTAACCGCCTGTCATAGCCGGGATTTGTCGTACCGGCTCGATACCGTCATGGCGTGGCAAATCCGCGCTCCCAGTACCGCTGCTCCGAATGCCAGCACGTCACCGCCAAGTGGGTGGGCCGCTGCCTGGAGTGCGGCACCTGGGGCACCGTCGACCAGGCGCCGGTGCTGAGCGCGGTCGGCGGCCGCCGGGCGGGGCCGGCGTCGGCCACGGCTTCGCGACCCGTCCCGATCACGTCCGTCGAGCCCAACGCCAGCCAGCACCGCTCGACGGGCGTCGGGGAGCTCGACCGGGTGCTCGGGGGCGGTGTGGTACCCGGTTCGGTCACGCTGCTGGCGGGCGATCCGGGCGTGGGCAAGTCGACGCTGCTGCTCAAGGTGGCCCATCGCTGGGCGCTTTCGGGCCGGCGCGCGCTGTACATCTCCGGCGAGGAGTCCGCCGGGCAGATCCGGCTGCGCGCGGACCGCATCGGCTGCGGCTCCGACGAGGTGTACCTGGCCGCCGAATCCGACGTGCACACGGTGCTGGACCACATCGCGACCGTGCGGCCCGCGCTGGTGATCGTCGATTCGGTGCAAACCATGTCCACGACGGAGGCCGACGGCGTCGCCGGTGGGGTGACGCAGGTGCGCGCGGTCACCGCGGCGCTGACGGCGGCCGCCAAGGCCAACGGCGTCGCGCTGATCCTGGTCGGCCACGTCACCAAGGACGGCGCCATCGCCGGGCCGCGGTCGCTCGAGCACCTGGTGGACGTGGTCTTGCATTTCGAGGGCGACCGCAACGGGTCGCTGCGGATGGTTCGCGGGGTCAAGAACCGGTTCGGCGCGGCCGACGAGGTCGGTTGTTTCCTGTTGCACGACAACGGAATCGAGGACGTGTCCGACCCGTCGAACCTCTTTCTGGATCAGCGGCCCGCGCCGGTCGCGGGCACCGCGATCACCGTGACCCTGGACGGCAAGCGGCCGTTGATCGGCGAGGTCCAGGCGCTGCTGGCCATGCCCGGCGGCGGGTCGCCGCGCCGCGCGGTCAGCGGCATCGACCACTCCCGGGCCGCGATGATCAGCGCCGTGCTGGAAAAGCACGGCAAGCTGACCGTCGGTGTCCACGACATCTACCTGTCCACCGTGGGCGGCATGCGGTTGACCGATCCGTCCTCGGATCTGGCCGTCGCGATGGCGCTGGCGTCGGCGTACTCCGACCTGCCGTTGCCGACGACGGCGGTGATGATCGGCGAGGTCGGGCTGGCCGGTGACCTGCGCCGGGTCAGCGGCATGGAGCGCCGGCTGGGCGAGGCTGCACGCCAGGGATTCACCATCGCCCTCATCCCCGACGGCGACGATCCTCGGCGCGAGATCGTGCCGAGCGGGATGCGGGCGCTCAGGGCGCCGACGATCGTGGCCGCACTGCAGCACATGAAAGCGATCGCCGGTCCCCGCAACGGCTGGACGCGTAACGCGCTGGGGCCGCACAATGACACGCTGTGACCCGTCCGACACTGCGTGAGACCATCGCCCGCCTGGCGCCGGGCACCGGGCTGCGCGACGGTTTGGAGCGCATCCTGCGCGGCCGCACCGGCGCGCTGATCGTCCTGGGCAACGACGAGAACGTCGAGGCCATCTGCGACGGCGGCTTCGCCCTCGACGTCCGTTACGCGCCGACCCGGCTGCGCGAGCTGGCGAAGATGGACGGCGCCGTGGTGCTGTCCACCGACGGCAGCCGCATCGTGCGGGCCAACGTCCAGCTGGTGCCGGACCCGTCGATCCCCACCGACGAATCGGGCACCCGCCACCGCTCGGCCGAGCGGGCGGCGATCCAGACGGGTTACCCGGTGATCTCGGTGAGCCACTCGATGAACATCGTGACCGTCTACGTCGGCGGGGACCGCCACGTGGTGGCCGATTCCGCGACCATCCTGTCCCGGGCCAACCAGGCGATCGCGACCCTGGAGCGCTACAAGACCAGGCTCGACGAGGTCAGCAGGCAACTGTCCCTCGCCGAGATCGAGGACTTCGTGACGCTGCGCGATGTGATGACGGTGGTGCAGCGGCTCGAGCTGGTCCGGCGGATCGGCCTGGTGATCGACGACGACGTCGTCGAGCTGGGAACCGACGGGCGCCAGCTGCGGTTGCAGCTCGACGAGCTGCTGGGCGGCAACGACATCGCGCGGGAACTGACCGTGCGGGACTATCACGCCAGCCCGGAGCCGCTGTCGAAGGCGCAGATGACCGCCACCCTCGACGAGCTGGACGCCCTCTCGGACACCGAGCTACTCGAATTGACCGCGCTGGCAAAGGTTTTCGGCTATCCGACGACGGCGGAGGCGCAGGATTCGGCGGTCAGCCCGCGCGGTTACCGCGCGCTGGCCAGCATCCCGAGGCTGCAGTTCGCGCACTCCGACCTACTGGTCCGGTCCTTCGGGACGCTGCAGGGCCTGCTGGCGGCCAGCGCAGGCGACCTGCAATCGGTCGAGGGCATCGGCGCGATGTGGGCCCGCCACGTGCGGGAGGGGCTCTCGCAACTGGCGGAGTCGACTATCGCCGACCCGCTGAGCTAACCCGTGGGAACCGGGGCCGGCGGCGCCTCCGGCGGGGGCGCGGCGGCCGGCTGGCCCGGCCCGGGCACCGGTCCCGGCGGCGGTGGCGGCTGGTTCAGGATGAACGGAACCGGCTGGGAACGCAGGTTGCCCAGCTGGACGACGAGGTTGTAGGTGCCCGGCCCGATCGCCGGCCGCGGCAGCGGGCAGTGCGGCGCCGACCCCATCCCCGTCCACGTCACCGCGGTCGTCACCTGCTCACCCGGGGTGAAGGTCTTGATCAGCGTCTCGTTGGACGGCGCGCAGTCCAGGTTCGACCACAGCCGCTTGTTGTCCAGCGAGTACACGTAGGCGGCCAGCACCGCGGCCCCCACGTCCCGCTTGCACGACACCAGGCCGATGTTGGTGACGACCATGGTGAACTTCGGCTGATCCCCGATGAAGTACTGCGGCGCATTGGTCAGGCCCTTGACGGCCAGCGTCGCATCGGGGCAGTCGTCGCCCTCCTTGAGCACCGGTGGCGGCTGCACCGCGGCGGTCGGGGTGGGCATCTCGGGGTTCTGCCCCTGTTGCGGCGCCACCGCGGTGGGCTGCTCGCCGGGCGCGGCCGTCGGCGGCGCCTGCGGCGCGGGCGAACCGGGCTTGCCCTGAGCGGAATTGGACTTGTCGGCACTGGCGGGCTTGGCGCCCCCGGTGTGCCCCATGAAGGCGATGACCGCGGCGACCGCGATCCCGACGACGACGACCGCGACGCCCACGGCCAGGCCACGGCGCCGCCAATAGATCTCGGTGGGTAGCGGGCCACGCGGTTCCAGATCCAGCACGTTTGCAGCGTAGGTCCAGGTCACGCCGAGTTGCCTGACCCGCCCCGGCGTGTCGCGGGGTTTGCTGGCTGACCGCCGTGTTAGTGCCGGCCGCTATTCGCCCGCTATTCGCCCGCTATTCGCCAATGTCACCGACGTGATCGACCAGCGCGGCCCGCCCGTCCGCGAGGTGATAGGTCGCGCCCGCCAGCGCCAAGGTGCCCGCGGACACCCGCTCGGCGATGGTGGACGAACGCGACATGAGCTGGGCGATCGTTTCGCGCACGTGCCGTTCCTCGAACTCGTCGACGCGGCTGAGGCCGTCGCGGCGGCCCATCAGGATCGACGGCGCGACCCGCTCGACCACGTCGCGCACGAAGCCACCGGGGATCGCGCCGTCGTTGATGGCGGCGAGGGCGGCCTTGACGGCACCGCAACTGTCATGGCCCAGGACGACGATCAGCGGCACGTCGAGGACCGCCACCGCGAACTCGATGGAGCCCAGCACCGCCGAGTCGATGGCCTGCCCGGCGGTGCGCACCACGAACATGTCGCCCAGACCCTGGTCGAAAATGAGCTCCGCCGCCACCCGGCTGTCGGCGCAGCCGAACACGACCGCGGTGGGCTTTTGACCGCCGGCCAGGCTGGCCCTATGTTCCACACTCTGGCTGGGATGCTGGGGCTTCCCGGCGACGAATCGCTCGTTACCCTCTTTGAGTGCTTTCCACGCGGTTACCGGACTGGTGTTAGGCATGGCTGACATCATGCCGCATCCGCCGGTTAACGGGCGGCCAAATATTTCGGCCGATGAGTTACTCGAGTGGTACGAACGGTCCCGCCGCGACCTGCCCTGGCGCGAACCCGACGTCAGCGCCTGGCAGATCCTGGTCAGCGAGTTCATGCTGCAGCAGACGCCGGTCTCGCGGGTGTTGCCGATCTGGAAAGACTGGGTGCGGCGCTGGCCCACCCCGTCGGCGACCGCGGCCGCCAGCGCCGCCGACGTGCTGCGCGCGTGGGGCAAGCTCGGTTATCCCCGACGCGCCAAGCGCCTGCACGAATGCGCGACCGTCATCGCGCGCGACCACGACGACGTGGTGCCCGACGACGTCGACACCCTGCTGACGCTGCCCGGCGTCGGCAGCTACACCGCGCGCGCTATCGCCTGTTTCGCCTACCGGCAACCGGTCCCGGTGGTCGACACCAACGTGCGCCGGGTGGTGGCGCGCGCCGTGCGGGGGCTGGCGGACGGCGGTTCGGCGTCGGCGGTGCGGGACATGGCCGAGGTCTCCGCGCTGCTGCCGAAAAATGGCACCGCCCCGACGTTTTCGGTTGCCCTGATGGAACTCGGTGCCACGGTGTGCACGGCGCGATCCCCGCGCTGCGGGTTGTGTCCGCTCACCCGGTGCGCGTGGCGGGACACCGGCTACGCCCCGGCGCAGGGTCCGGCGCGGCGGGTGCAGACCTACGCCGGAACCGATCGGCAGGTGCGCGGACGCCTGCTGGATGTGTTGCGCGGCAGCGATTCCCCGGTCACCCGGGCGGCGCTGGACGTGGCGTGGCTGACCGATACCGCCCAGCGCGACCGCGCCCTGTACTCGCTGCTGGCCGACGGCCTGGTCGCGCAGACGGCCGACGGCCGGTTCGCCCTTGCGGGCGAAGAGTAGTCGCTGGCGATCAAAGGTCGTTGCCGGCATAGGACTGGTTGAAGCTTTTGTTGGCCAGTGGAAAGTCGGGAACGATGGTGTCGGCCATCGCGACGGGCAGTGCGGGCCAGTTGAACCACGACGGGTCGACGATCTTCGCGCGAGTGATCCGATTGGCGGCGTCGATTTCGACGCGGTGGACGATGGTGCCGCGCCAACCCTCGACGATGCCGATGCCACTGCGGGGCCGAGGATGCGCCGGCACGGACTCCGTGTATTCGGTTGGGCCGCGGTGTGATTCGATCAGGTGGCCGGCGAGCTCGGTGGCAGCCGCGAATTCGTCGCGGCGCGCGGTGTAGCGGGCCAGCACGTCGCCCGCGGTGGCGTCGATCTCGGTGACCGGCAGTGCGGCGGTGGGGTGTTCGAGTCGGGCGTCGGTGCGTATGCCGCTCGCGCGCGCGACATAGCCCAGGCACCCGAGCGCGTGAGCGTCTTCTCGATGCAGGACCGCGGTCCCTGCGAACCGGT
>NZ_LZIZ01000252.1:0-1256 GCF_001666915.1 Mycobacterium sp. E3339
GCACCACCGAGGAAAACACCGACTCATAAGCCGCCGCCGCCGAGCTGGCCTGCACCGCCGCCTGCTCGGCCTGCGCCATCCAGAACTTCCTGCAAAGCGGGTTGCCCACCCCCACGAACAACTACTTGGGGCTTACGCCGTCGGTGTACACGGTGCTGCTCAAGCAGACCACCGGGCTCGGTTACTTCTCCAACGGGCTCGCGTCGTTCAGTTCGTCGATTGCCCAGCAGTTGGTGTTCGGGCCCGGTGGTAGCACGGCCGGTGCCGGTGGGGCCTGGTTCCCGACCCCGCAGTTCGCGCAGTTGGGGTTGGGCAACCTGGGCAGCTTGAGCAGCAACGTGGTCTCGGCCGGTGCCGGGCAGGCCGCCCAGGTCGGGGGTTTGTCGGTGCCCCAGCAGTGGGCCACGCTGACCTCGGCGGTCAGCCCGGCCAACGCCGCCGAGGCCGAGGCCGCCCCCCTGCAGGCCGGGGCGAGCAATCCGCCGGGCAACGCCCTGCTGCGCGGCATGCCCACCGGCGTCATGGGCCGCCGCGCCGGCGCCGCCGCGGGCTACTCGCACAAATACGGATTCCGCTACAGCGTGCTCACCCGACCACCCTCGGCCGGATAGCGGCAGCATGAAAACACGCCATTCCATTTATTCGCGGCGCGATTTTATCGAAAGCCGATCGGGTCCAGGCCGGCCCGCTCCTGGGGCACGCGGCCTCGGTTTCGGCCGGGCGATGAATGTGGGTCGCCGCACCGGGGTTCTCTTCCCAGCTCATGGCGAACGAGCGGCCGGCCGCCCAACGCATGGCCAATGCCGGGTTAACCCGGCGGCGGCGACCAGGCCGGACGCGTTCCCGTCGGGCCGTTGCCGCCGCCACGGGCTCGGGGCCGGTCAGCCGGCCGCAAGCGCATTATCGTCATTCAATACGACGGGTTAAGGGGTAATTCGTGTTTGATTTCGGGATGCTTCCGCCGGAGGTTACGTCGGCGAAGATTTATGCCGGTCCGGGGTCGGGGTCGTTGATGACTGCGGCGTCGGCGTGGAATGCGATTGCTGCGGAGTTGCAGTCGGCGGCGTTGAGTTATCAGAGCGTGGTGACGCAGCTGGCCAGTGAGGAGTGGGCGGGTACGGCTTCGGCGGCGATGGCGGCCGCGGCCACTCCGTATGCGGAGTGGCTCAGTGCCACGGCGGCGCAGGCCGAGCAGGCGGCGGTGCAGGCCAGCTCGGCGGCGGCGGCTTATGAGTCGGTGTTTTCCTCGGTGGTGC
>NZ_LZIZ01000253.1:0-62876 GCF_001666915.1 Mycobacterium sp. E3339
ACGCCAGCGTGACGGCGGGCCTCGGTTGCCACGCCAGTGTGACGCTCGACGGGACGATCACGTCGGGAGGCGGCGGTTGATCAGCAGCGCCGCCAGCGCCGCCAACGCCAACACCAGCGCGCCCAACCGCACCCAGCCCACGCTGGCATCGCCCTTGATTGTCTCGTAGCCGATCTGCTGCTGCAGCGTCGCGTAGACGGCCTTCAGCTCGGCCAGGCTGGCGGCGTTGTACCAACTCCCGCCGGACAGCTCGGCGACCTTCTTCATCGTGGAGTCGTCGACGGGCACCGGTTGGCGCTGGTCGTTGATCTCGACGAAGCCGTACGGCGTGCCGAACGAGATCGTCGAGATCGGCACCCCCTGGTCCTTGGCCGTACGCGCGGCGGTGAAGGCGCCCTTCGGGTTGTCCGGGTTGGTCGGCATCGTCTCCTTGCCGTCGGAGAACAACACGATGCGCGCCGGCGGCGGTTTGTCGCCGCCGCCGATCACCGCGCCCACCGTCGCGATGGCCTGCAACGCGGTGAAGATGCCCTCCCCGGTGGCGGTCCGGTCGGCGAACTGCAGCTTGTCCAGCGCGTTCTTGGTGGCGTCGCGGTTGGTGGTCGGGGAGACCAACACGGTCGCCGTCCCCGCGTACTCGATGAGCCCCAGGTTGATGCCGGGAGTCAGTTCGTCGGCGAACTGCTTGGCCGCCTCCTGGGCGGCCGCCATCCGGTTGGGCTGCACGTCGGTGGCACGCATCGACTGCGAGACGTCGATCACCAGCATCACCACCGCGCGGTTCCGGGGGATCCGCACGTCGTGGGTGGGCCCCGCCATCGCGATGGTGAACAGCACCAGCGATGCCACCAGCAGGATCGCCGGGACGTGTCGCCACCGCGACGGGCGTTGCGGCGCAACGCTTTCCAGCAGTTCCATGTTGGCGAATCGCAGCATCCGCCGCTGCCGCGCGAGCTGCATGAGGATGTACATCGCGGCCAGCCCGAAGACGGCCAGCAGGAACAGGAAGAACCACGAGTGTTCGAAGCCCGACAACGACATCGGGCCGAGCAGCGGCAATGTCACTGCCGCCCCGCCAATGCACCGCGCCGGCGGGACTCGACGAAACGGACGATGTCGGCGATCCAATCGCGGTCGGTGCGCAGGGTCAGCACCGGAGCCCCGCAGCTGCGGATCGTGCGCGCCACCTCGGCACGGTGCGCCGCGGCCGCCTTGGCGAAGTCGTCTCGCAGCTGGGCGTCGATGGTGAACTCGCGGGTGACGCCCGACTCGGCGTCCTGCAGCACGACGTCACCGATGTCGGGCAGTTCCACGTCGCGGGGGTCCAGCACCTCGATGGCCAGCACCTCATGCCGGGCCGCGATCGCCCGCAGCGGACGCATCCAGTTGATCGGCCCCAAGAAGTCGCTGATGATCACCGCCATGCCGCGGCGGCGCTCCGGCCGGCGCAACGCGTCGATGGCCGTCGCCAGATCCCCGCGCACCCCGACCGGCGCCCGGGGGGTGGTCGCGATGGTGCGCAGCAGCGTCTGCTCGTGCTGGCGCCCGGAGCGCGCCGGCACCCGGACCATGGTCTGGCCGTTGGCGATCAGCGCCCCGAGCCGGTTGCCGCCGCCGCTGTTGAGAAACGTGATCGCGGCCGCGGCCGCCACCGCCAGGTCCCGCTTCTCGCACCCGACCGTGCCGAAGTCCAGGCTGGCCGACATGTCGACCACCAGCCAGGTTTCCAGCTCACGGTCGGCGATCATCTGGCGCACGTGCGGGTGCATGGTGCGCGCGGTGACGGCCCAATCCATCCGGCGGACGTCGTCGCCGGGCTGATACTCCCGCGACTCCCCCGGCTCCGAGCCCGGCCCCGGGATCAGGCCCAGGTGGTCGCCGTGCAGGACACCGTCGAGCTTGCGCTTGACCGTCAGCTCGAGCTGGCGCAGCGCCGCCGCGAGCTTCGGGTCCACGATCTGCCCGCGCTGCATCGATGGCGGGTGTGACACCGCCGGCCGGGGTTCGGTCACCGACCGCTAGCCGCCCCCGCGGCCTGCATCACCGGGGGCACCGATTGCCCTTGCTGCGGAACGGCATTCACCTGGGGCAGGGCGACCGTCTGCAGGACCCGGTTGATGACGATCTCCGGCGATATCTCGTCGGCGAGCGCGTCGTAGGTGAGCACCAAGCGGTGGCGGAGGACGTCGGGAATGACGTCGACGACGTCCTGCGGGATCACGTAGTCGCGGCCGCGCACCAGCGCCAGCGACCGGGACGCGGCGATGATGCCCAGCGAGGCACGCGGGGAGGCGCCGAACGAGATCCAGGTCTTCACGTCGTTCATGCCGAGCTGCTCGGGATGGCGGGTGGCGGTCACGACGCGCACCACGTAGTCGACCAGCGCGTGGTGGACGAAGTTGTTGGCCGCGATCTCCTGCAGCCGCAGCAGGTCGCCGGTGTTCAGGATCTGCTTGGGCTCGGGCGGCCGCACGCCCATCCGGTAGATGATCTCCCGCTCCTCTTCGGGCGACGGGTAGCCCACGTTGATCTTGAACAGGAAGCGGTCGCGCTGCGCCTCGGGCAGCGGGTACACGCCCTCGTGCTCGATCGGGTTCTGGGTGGCCATCACCAGGAAGGGGTTGGGCAGCGGGAAGGTCTTGCCGCCGATCGACACGTGGCGTTCCTGCATGACCTCCAGCAGCGCCGACTGCACCTTGGCCGGCGCGCGGTTGATCTCGTCGGCGAGCAGGAAGTTCACCACCACCGGGCCGAGCTCGGTGTCGAACTCCTCCTTGCCCTGCCGGTAGATGCGGGTACCGATGATGTCGGTGGGCACCAGGTCGGGCGTGAACTGGATGCGGGCGAACGTGCCGCCCACCACCTTGGCGAAGGTCTCGACGGCCAGCGTCTTGGCCACGCCGGGCACACCCTCGAGCAGCACATGGCCCTTGGAGAGCAGGCCGACCAGCATCCGCTCGACGAGCTGATCCTGGCCGACGATGATGCGCTTGACCTCGAAGATGGCCCGCTCGAGCGTGTGGACCTCGGCGGCCAGGCCGTTCCCGCCGCCGGACGGCGCTTCATGGGCCGGCGCGCCCGGAGGACCACCCGGGCCCGAGTAACCGCTGGCGCCCGGAGGCGGCCCACCTGCTGCTGTCATCAATAACCCTCTCGTTCGGACACGACTGCCGGGCAGCGACGTGCCCGCGTCCAACTATTCCAGGCCCGTCGGATTCCGTCGACGCTGGCGGTTAGCCCCGCGCTCGGCCGGGGCATCGCACCGCCGATCAGTACTCGATGATCCTAGTCAAGAACGGCGTCATGCCGGGCGTGCGGACGGGGCTCACGGTGACATGCCCCGCGAGGCTGGACGCCTCCAGCATCTGGCCGTTGCCCAGGTACATCGTGACGTGCTGGCCGCCGTTGGGCCCGTAGAAGATGAGGTCGCCGCGCCGGGCCTGGTCGGGCGGGATGTGCCGGCCGGCGTTGTACTGGTCGCCGGAGAACCGCGGGATCAGCACGCCGACCCCCGCGAAGCCGTACCGCATCAGGCCGGAGCAGTCGAAGCCGTTGATGTTCGCGCCGTCGCCGACGCCCTTGCTCGGGCCCTCCAGCGAGCCGCCGCCCCACGAGTACGGCACGCCCATCTGCGAACCCATGCGCTTGATCACGTACTCGATGGCCTGCCGGCCGTAGACCCGCGGGATCTTGCCGCCCGGGTTGGTGGGGCTGGCCGCGGCGGGGGCGGGATCCCCCAGGATGTTGATTCCCAGGCCGCCCAAAAATTGCCTGCCGAGGTCCATCGTCGTTTGGGTGGCCTGGGCGGTCGCCTGCAGCGAGGCGTTGGCGACGGCGAGCGGGTCACCCGGGGCGCCCGCGCTGATCGTCGCCGGCAGGGTGGGATCCCACGCGCCGGGTTCGGCCCTGACGACGGGAGCCGGGCCGGCCACCGAAAGCGTCAACCCGGCCACCACGGCGGTGATCCAGGCGAAGTTAAACAGGCGAATCCGCTTGCGGCGCATGGCTTTCCGTTCGGTTCTCATTCGTTTACCACTCGATGTAGCGGACCACGTAGGGTGTCATGCCGCTGGTGCGCACCGGCGCGACGCGGACCTTCAGACCGATGTCGGGGGCTTCCAGCATTTGGCCGTCGCCGAGGTAGATCGTCACGTGCTGGCTGCCGCCGGGGCCGTAGAAGATGACGTCGCCGCGACGCATCTGCGATGACGGGATCTTGCGACCCAGGTTGTACTGCGAGCCCGAATAGTGCGGCAGCTTGATGCCGACCCCGGCGAACGAGTACAGGACCAGGCCCGAACAGTCGAAGCCGGTGATGCCCGCCCCCGAATCGATGCCCTTGCTGGGCCCGCGGCGTTGCCGCCGCCCCAGGAGTAGGGCACGCCGATCTGCGACATGCCGCGCCGGATCACGTATTCGGTGGCCTGCCGCCCGTAGACCCGCGGGATCCGCCCGGAAGTCCCGCCGGGGGCCGCGTTGGTGATGCCCGTGTCGTCGGGCTTGAGGATGCCGAGTTGCTGCAGGAAGTTGCGGCCCAGACCGGCGGTGACCTGGGTCGAGGTCGCCGAGATGCCCAGCACCTGATTGATGACGGCGATCGGGTCGCCCGGGACGTTCGCGCTCGGGATCATCGGCAAGGTGGGGTCCCAGGCGCCGTCCCAGCGTCGGGGCCCGCCCTGCGGCGCGGGCGCGCCCGGCGAGCCGGTCTCCCATCGGTCACCGGACGCCGGCGCGGCGGGGCCGCCGGCTCCGGCCGACCATTGCCGTTGCGCCGCTTCGAGTTTCGCCTGCGCCTCGTCGCGTTCGGCGGCCAGGCGAGTGACTTGCTCGCGCTGAGAGTCGAACTTGCGCTTGGAGTCGGTCAGCGCCGCCACGGCGGCGTCCTGGCTGCCCTTGGCGTCGGCGGCGGCCTTGTCGGCCTTCTGCTTGGCCAGCCGCGCCGCCGATTCCTTGTTCACCTGTTCGGTGCGCGCCCGCTGCAGTTTGGCCATCACCGTTTGCGAGCTCGCCGACAGGGTCTTGGCGGCGGCCTCGGTGGCGATGATGTCGTCGGGGCTGGCGGCGGTCAGGTAACTGCTGGAGGGACCGTTCATGTAGGTGGCCGCCGCGAACGTGTCGAACCGCTGTTGCGCGGCGGCGATCGCGGCGTTGGCCTCCTTGACGGCCTGCTGGCTGGCGTCCAGGTCGCGCTGGGCCGTGGCGGCGTTGTCCCGGGCGGTCTCGACGTCGACCAGGGCCTTGTTGACGCTCTCCTGTTCGGTCTGGATTTCGGCACTCAGGTTTTCCAGGCGCTGGTTGGCCTTGGCCACGTTTGCGATCAACCCGGCCAGGCTGTCGGCGCCGGGGTCGGCCGGCGCCAGCCCCGGCGTGCATACCAGTAGGGCCACGCTCACGACGGAGGGCACGACCGGCCGGACCAGCCTCGCGACCGGCCGCGCAGCGGAGCCCCGACGTGTGCGTCTCATTCGACTCAGGTCTCCTACGGCTCAACGCGACGGGCGGCGCCGGCCACAGAATCCGGTAAAGGCGCCAAAGACAACACCAGCATCATTTGCACCGTACGTCACACTCTTTGGCGCGCAAACGCTCCACCGAAATCGCACTCTCTACGTGCGTTTAATGTGACCGAACGGTGACCTACGGTGTTTGCCGCCAGGGCGCGCCGGCGGTCGACCTGCGGGGTGGGACAGGCCCGACAGAGGTGGCTAGGCCGTGTTGGTGGGCGTCACTTCCTGCGCTCCGGCCGATTCGGTCGGGGTTGCTGAACGCCGGGCGCGCAACTGCAGGAGCCGCGTCCCGACGGCCGCCACGAAGACGGCGATCAGCAGGAAGATGGTGAGCCCCGTCCAGGGGAATTCGTGGCCCTCCAACTCGCCCACGAAGTGCTGCGCGGAGACCACCGGGTTGCCGGTCTTGGCGATGTCCTCACCGGCCTCGAGGGTGACCCGCGGGAATTGCGTGCTGTAGCTCCCGACGTAGTTCGGGCTCAGCGTCAGGACGGTGGAGTCGTGGTAGTCGGCGCCGACCACGGTCGAGATGTCGCGCAGCGGGGTGTCGTTGGGCGGGTTGTGATCGAGCAGCACGATCTTGAGGTTGATGCCGTGGGCGCGCGCCTGGTTGACCACGTCGAGCAGCCCGGGCATGGCCGCGGGCGGCGCGCTCACCCCGTCGGCGGCCACCTGCGCCTTGATCGCTGCCATGTCGACGTCTTGCGGGATGTAAAGCGGCAGGACGAAGGAGTCGTGCCCGGTCATGTGTCCCTCCTGCTGCGCCGTCACACTGGCGTGGCGCTCGGCCACCGCGGTCACTCTAGCGTGACCGCGGGCCAGCATTGGGGGGCCGCAAGGGGTTTAAACCGTCGACTTCCGCGACAAGACTGGGACTGGCGGGGACCCCGCCGTAATACAGGACAAGCGTACTGTTAAAGTGGTAAGCGCCGCCGACACGGCCCGTGGGCGGAAGAACTTAATCCCGGGAGTTGAAGTGAGTAAAGAAGATTCTGTGAACTCGTTCGGAGCACGCGACACCCTCGAGGTCGGCGACAAGAGTTATCAGATCTATCGGCTCGACGCCGTCCGGGGCACCGAGAAACTCCCCTACAGCCTCAAAGTCCTCGCCGAGAACCTGCTGCGCAACGAGGACGGCGCCAACATCACCAAGGACCACATCGAGGCCATCGCGAACTGGGATCCCAAGGCGGAGCCCAGCATTGAGATCCAGTACACGCCCGCCCGCGTGGTGATGCAGGACTTCACCGGGGTCCCGTGCATCGTCGACCTGGCCACCATGCGCGAGGCGATCGGCGACCTCGGGGGCAAGGCGGAGAAGGTCAACCCCTTGGCGCCGGCCGACCTGGTGATCGACCACTCGGTGATCGCCGACCTGTTCGGCACCGCCAACGCCTTCGAGCGCAACGTCGAGATCGAGTACCAGCGCAACGGGGAGCGCTATCAGTTCCTGCGCTGGGGCCAGGGCGCTTTCCGTGATTTCAAGGTGGTGCCCCCGGGCACCGGCATCGTGCACCAGGTCAACATCGAGTACCTGGCCAGCGTGGTGATGGAACGCGACGGGGTGGCCTACCCCGACACCTGCGTGGGCACCGACTCGCACACCACGATGGTCAACGGCCTGGGCGTGCTGGGTTGGGGCGTCGGCGGCATCGAGGCCGAGGCCGCGATGCTCGGTCAGCCGGTGTCGATGCTGATCCCGCGCGTCGTCGGGTTCAAGCTGACCGGTGAGATCCAGGCCGGCGTCACCGCCACCGACGTGGTGCTGACCGTTACCGAGATGCTGCGCAAGCACGGTGTGGTCGGCAAGTTCGTCGAGTTCTACGGCGAGGGCGTGGCCGAGGTGCCGCTGGCCAACCGCGCCACCCTGGGCAACATGAGCCCCGAATTCGGTTCCACCGCAGCGATTTTCCCGATCGACGAGGAGACCATCTCCTACCTGCGGTTCACCGGCCGCTCCGACGAGCAGCTGGCGCTGGTCGAGGCGTACGCCAAGGAGCAGGGCATGTGGCACGACCCCTCCCACGAGCCGGCCTTCTCTGAGTACCTCGAACTCAACCTGTCCGACGTGGTGCCCTCGATCGCGGGACCGAAGCGCCCGCAGGACCGAATCGCGTTGTCGGACGCGAAATCCACGTTCCGCGCGCAGATCGGCGACTACGTCGGCGACGACCCCGACAAGAAGGAGTACTCCAAGCTCGACGAGGCCGTCGACGAGTCCTTCCCGGCCAGCGACCCCGGGGCGCTGGAGAACGGCCACGCCGACGACGCCCCGAAGTTCGAATCGGCCGCGGCGCATGCCAAGGGCCGGGTGAGCAACCCGGTGCGGGTGCGCTCCGACGACCGCGGCGAGTTCGAGCTCGACCACGGCGCGGTGGTGATCGCGGCGATCACGTCGTGCACCAACACCTCCAACCCCGAGGTGATGCTGGGCGCGGCGCTGCTGGCCCGCAACGCCGTCGAGAAGGGGTTGGCGTCCAAGCCGTGGGTGAAGACCACGATGGCGCCGGGCTCGCAGGTGGTCCACGACTACTACGACAAGGCCGGCCTGTGGCCGTATCTGGAGAAGCTGGGCTTCTACCTGGTCGGCTACGGCTGCACCACGTGCATCGGCAACTCCGGCCCGCTGCCCGAGGAGATCTCCAAGGCGATCAACGACAACGACCTGTCGGTGTCCGCGGTGCTGTCCGGCAACCGGAACTTCGAGGGCCGGATCAACCCCGACGTGAAGATGAACTACCTGGCGTCCCCGCCGCTGGTGGTCGCCTACGCGTTGGCGGGGACCATGGACTTCGACTTCGAGTCGCAGCCGCTCGGTCAGGACGAGGACGGCAACGACGTCTTCCTGAAGGACATCTGGCCGTCGCAGAAGGACGTCTCGGACACCATCGCCTCGGCGATCAGCCAGGAGATGTTCACCAAGAACTACGCCGACGTGTTCAAGGGTGACGAGCGGTGGCGCAACCTGCCCACCCCGAGCGGCAATACCTTTGAGTGGGACCAGGATTCGACCTACGTGCGCAAGCCCCCGTACTTCGAGGGCATGTCGGCCGAACCCGAGCCGGTCAGCGACATCAGCGGCGCGCGGGTGCTGGCGCTGCTGGGCGACTCGGTGACCACCGACCACATCTCCCCCGCCGGCGCGATCAAGCCGGGCACCCCGGCCGCGCAGTACCTCGACGAGCACGGCGTCGAGCGCAAGGACTACAACTCCTTCGGCTCCCGCCGCGGCAACCACGAGGTCATGATCCGCGGCACGTTCGCCAACATCCGGCTGCGCAACCAACTGCTCGACGACGTCTCGGGCGGCTACACCCGGGACTTCACCCAGGACGGCGGCCCGCAGGCGTTCATCTACGACGCCGCGCAAAACTATGCGGCGCAGGACATCCCGCTGGTGGTCCTGGGCGGTAAGGAATATGGGTCCGGGTCATCCCGCGACTGGGCGGCCAAGGGCACGCTGCTGCTGGGCGTGCGCGCGGTGATCGCCGAGTCGTTCGAGCGCATCCACCGCTCCAACCTGATCGGCATGGGCGTGATCCCGCTGCAGTTCCCCGAAGGCAAGTCGGCCAAGGAACTGGGGCTGGACGGCACCGAGGTGTTCGACATCACCGGCATCGAGGAGCTCAACGACGGCAAGACGCCAAAGACGGTGCGCGTCAAGGCTTCCAAGGAAGGCGGCGACCCGATCGAGTTCGACGCGGTGGTGCGCATCGACACCCCCGGGGAGGCCGACTACTACCGCAACGGCGGCATCCTGCAGTACGTGCTGCGCAACATGCTGAAGTCGTAGCCGCCACCGCCTGTGCCAAAAGTCAGCGAGGACCATCTGGCGGCTCGCCGCCGCCAGATCCTCGACGGCGCCCGCCGCTGCTTCGCCGCATACGGCTACGACAAGGCCACGGTGCGGCGGCTGGAAACGGCGATCGGGATGTCGCGCGGTGCGATCTTCCACCACTTCCGCGACAAGGACGCGCTGTTCTTCGCGCTGGCGCACGAGGATGCCGAGCGAATGGCCGACGTCGCGTCGCGCGAGGGCTTGATCCAGGTGATGCGCGACATGCTCGCCGCGCCCGACCAGTTCGACTGGCTGGCCACCCGGCTGGAGATCGCGCGCAAGCTGCGCAACGACCCGGACTTCAGCCACGGCTGGGCGGAGCGGTCCGCGGAACTGGCGGCGGCGACGACCGATCGGTTGCGCCGCCAGAAGGAGGCGCACCGGGTGCGCGACGACGTCCCCGGTGACGTGTTGCAGTGCTATCTGGAATTGGTGCTCGACGGCCTGGTGGCCCGGCTCGCCTCGGGCGAAGACCCGCGGCGGTTGTCCGCCGTGCTCGACCTCGTCGAAAAGTCCGTGCGCCGCAACGATTCCGGGTCGTAGCGCGCCGCTACACCCGGGCGACCCGCGCGGTGCGGTTGGGGCCGCCCCGGCCGCGCATCGTGGTGCCCGCCTGCCGCAGCAGGCTGTGAATCGAGCCGTACGATCGGCCCGTGCGGGCGGACAGGGTGCGGATGCTGGCGCCGCCCTCATAGGCGTTGCGCAGCTCGACCAGCAACTGGTCGCGGGTCTTGGACCTTTGCAGTGTCCTTTTCATGGCTGGCCTCCGCGCCTCGACACGATCGCAAGCACCCAGAGTAAGAACCCGCCGCCACCCGCGGGGGTGATTTCAACCAGAAATCAGGCGAGCTCGATCAGATCGCGGTATTCGTCGGACCAGAAGTCCTCGGTGCCGTCGGGCAGCAGCACGACGCGCTGCGGGTCCAGGGCCTCGGCCGCGCCCGGGTCGTGCGTCACCAGCACCACCGCGCCGGAGTAGCTGCGCAGCGCGTCGAGCACCTGTTCGCGCGACGCGGGGTCGAGGTTGTTAGTCGGTTCGTCGAGGAGCAGGACGTTCGCCGTGGAGGCGACCAGACCGGCCAGCGCGAGCCGGGTCTTCTCGCCGCCCGACAGGGTGCCCGCCGGCTGGTCGAGTTGCGGCCCGCTGAACATGAACGCGCCCAGCAGGCCGCGCAGATCCTGCTCGCCCGAATCGGGTGCGGCGTGCCGGATGTTCTCCCACACGCTCGCGTCGTTGTCGAGCGTGTCGTGCTCTTGGGCGAAATAGCCCATCCGCAAACCGTGTCCGGGCTCCAGCCCGCCGGTGTCGGGCTGCTCGGTGCCGGCCAACAACCGCAGCAGCGTGGTCTTGCCGGCGCCGTTGAGGCCCAGCACCACCACCCGCGACCCGCGGTCGATGGCCAGATCGACCCCGCTGAACACCTCCAGCGACCCGTACGACTTGCTCAGCCCCTTGGCGATCAGCGGCGTGCGCCCGCACGGGGCCGGGGTGGGGAACTTGATGCGCGCCACCTTGTCGGCGACCCGTTCCTCGTCGAGCGCGGCCATCATCCGGTCGGCGCGACGCAACATGTTCTGCGCCGCAACGGCTTTCGTGGCCTTGGCGCCCAATTTGGCGGCCTGCGTGCGCAGCGCGGCGGCCTTGCGTTCGGCGTTGGCGCGTTCCCGGCGGCGACGCTGCTCGTCGGTGGCCCGGGCGTCGAGGTACTTCTGCCAGCCCATGTTGTAGACGTCGACCTCGCCGCGCACGGCGTCGAGAAACCACACCCGGTTCACGACGTCGGCGAGCAACTCGACGTTGTGGCTGATGATCACCAGCCCGCCGGTGTGGGCCCGCAGGAAATCCCGCAGCCAGCCAACCGAATCGGCGTCCAGGTGGTTGGTGGGCTCGTCCAGCAGCAATGTGGTCTCTGAACCTGAAGCGCCCGCTCCGCCTTCCGACGCGGCGAACAGGATGCGAGCGAGCTCCACCCGGCGGCGCTGCCCACCGGACAGCGTGCGCAGCTGCTGCGTCAGCACCCGGTCCGGCAAGCCCAGGCTCGCGCAGATGCGGCTGGCCTCGCTCTCGGCGCCGTAGCCGCCCAACGCGACGAACCGCTCCTCCAGCTGCCCATAGCGGCGGATGGCGCGGTCGCGCGCCGCGTCGTCGGCGACCTCGGCCATCAAGGCCTGCTGCTTTTCCAGGTCGGTGAGCAGGACGTCGAGGCCGCGCGCCGACAGGACGCGGTCGCGCGCCAGCACGTCCAGGTCGCCCTCTTTGGGATCCTGTGGCAGATAACCGATTTCGCCGGCGCGGGCGACGGATCCGGCATACGGTTCGGTCTCCCCCGCCAGGATGCGCAGGGTGGTGGTCTTGCCGGCGCCGTTGCGGCCGACCAGCCCGATGCGGTCGCCCGGCTGCACGCGCAGGTCCGGCCCGTCGGGCGAGAGCAGAATGCGCGCACCAGCGCGGACCTCGAGGTCCGTGGCCGTGATCACATCTTCTCCCTTTTTGCTCCGCCGCTATTTGTCGTCGGTGAACACCGGCGGCCGCTTCTCCGCGCGCGCGGCGACCGCTTCTTCGAAGTTGGCGGTGAGCAGACGAACGAACAGTTGACCCAAGCCTTCGGCTTGCATGTGCCCCTCCAGGCTACCGGCGTCCAGTCCACTCCACAGTGTGCGCTTGGTCAACTCGATTCCCGGCCGCGAGAAGGCCGCGATGCGCGCGGCGATGGCGTAGCAGGTGTCCAGCAGCTGCTCGTCGGGCACCTGGCACGACACCAGGCCGATGCGCTCGGCCTCCTCGGCGGTGACGTCGCGGCCGGTCAGCATGATTTCGAAGGCCCGCGACGCGCCGATGGCCCGGGGCAGGAGGTAACTGAGCCCCAGTTCGCTGGCGGTCAGGCCGTTGTTGATGCCGGCCGCGCGGAAGTACGCGCCGGTCGAGGCGACCCGGATGTCGGCGGCCAGCGCCAGGCAGAGCCCGCCGCCGATCGCGGGCCCGTTGACCGCGGCGATCACCGGCTGGTGCAGGCGCCGCAGCCCCAGGATGACCTCGTCGAGGACCTCCATGGAGCGCAGCGCGTACGTCGGGCGGGTCAGCCCCTCCACATGGGGCACCGAGCCCGCGGACTTGTGGTCGGCGCCCGAGGAGAAACCCCGGCCCGCCCCGGTCAGCACGACCACGCGCACGGAATTGTCGTACCGGACCTGCTCCAGGGCCTCCTTGAGCGGCACCATGACGTCGAACGCCATGGAATTCATCCGCTCGGGCCGATTGAGGGTTATCAGCGCGACACCGGGTCGCGGGTGCTCTACCAGTACCAAACTCACCCAAGCAACCTAGCGCGTTGCCGGGGGCCGCCCCGCGCGCGCCGCGGCGCCGGTCCTATTCGGCCTGGCCGGCCTGGGCCGCGTCGACGTCGAAGGCCCGGATTTGCTGCACGAGGTCTTCGAGGGCCGCCGGCGGCAGCACCCCGGCCTGGTTGAACAGCAGTTTGCCCTTCTTGAACGCCATCAGCGTCGGGATGGAGCGAATCTGGGCGGCCGCGGCCAGCTGTTGTTCGGCCTCGGTGTCGACCTTGGCGTGCACGATGTCGGGGTGCTTCTCGGCGGACGCCTGGAAAGTGGGCCCGAACTGGCGGCATGGGCCGCACCAGGACGCCCAGAAATCGACGAGCACGATGTCGTTGCCCTCGATGGTTTCGTTGAACTTCTCAGCGGTGAGATCGAGTGTTGTCACGTTTGCTGTAACGCGGGGGCGCGACGTGGTGTTCCCGGGGTTTGGCGGCGGGGCGGGACCGCTCGAGGTGCCCGCTCCGCTTTTTCCCCGCCGCAACCGTCGCGTAACCCGGCGGCGGCCGACCGTAGGTTACGGTTGCGTACGTTTTCCCACGTCGGAGACACTGAGCGGACGATCCGCCGCGTCAAGGGACCAGTGAGGGAATCGCGTTGGGCCACTACATCGCTAACGTCCGTGATCTCGAGTTCAACCTGTTCGAAGTGCTCGACGTAGGCGCCGTGCTCGGCACCGGACGCTACAGCGACCTCGACGCGGAAACGGTGCGGACGATCCTCGAGGAAGCCGCCCGCCTGGCCGAAGGCCCGGTGGCCGAGTCCTTCGCCTTCGCCGACCGCAACCCGCCGGTGTTCGACCCGGCCACCCACACCATCAGCGTGGCGCCCGAACTGGCCAAGACGGTGCAGGCGATCAAAGAGGCCGGCTGGTGGCGATTGATGCTGGACGAACAGATCGGCGGCATGGCCGCGCCACCGCCGCTGGCCTGGGGCGTCAACGAAATGATCATCTGCGCCAACCCGTCGGCGAACTTCTTCAGCCTCGGCCCGCTGATGGCGCAGGCCCTGTTCGTCGAGGGGAACGAGGAGCAGCGGCGCTGGGCGGCCGAGGGCGTGGAGCGCGGCTGGGCGGCCACCATGGTCCTCACCGAACCCGACGCGGGCTCCGACGTCGGGGCCGGCCGCGCCAAGGCCATCGCCCAACCCGACGGCACCTGGCACATCGAGGGCGTCAAGCGGTTCATCTCGGGCGGCGACGTGGGCAACACCGCCGACAACATCTTCCACCTGGTGCTCGCCCGCCCGGAGGGCGCCGGGCCGGGCACCAAGGGACTGAGCCTGTTCTACGTGCCCGAGTACCTTTTCGACCCCGAAACGTTCGAACTCGGCCCCCGCAACGGGGTTTTCGTCACGGGGCTGGAGCACAAGATGGGGATCAAGTCCTCCCCCACGTGTGAATTGACCTTCGGCGCAACGGATCTGCCCGCGGTCGGCTATCTGGTCGGCGACGTGCACAACGGGATCGCGCAGATGTTCACCGTGATCGAGCACGCGCGCATGACGATCGGCGTGAAGGCCGCCGGCACGCTGTCCACCGGCTACCTGAACGCGCTGGCGTTCGCCAAGGAGCGGGTGCAGGGCGCGGACCTGACGCAGATGTCGGACAAGACGGCACCGCGGGTGACCATCATGCATCACCCCGACGTGCGTCGCAGCCTGATGACGCAGAAGGCGTACGCCGAGGGTTTGCGGGCCCTGTACATGTACGCCGCCGCGCACCAGGACGACGCTGTCGCCCAACATGTTTCGGGCGCCGACCACCAGATGGCCCACCGCGTGGACGACCTGCTCCTGCCGATCGTCAAGGGCGTGAGCTCGGAACGCGCCTACGAGATCCTGACCGAGTCGTTGCAGACGCTGGGCGGTTCGGGCTTCCTGCAGGACTACCCGCTGGAGCAGTACATCCGGGACTCCAAGATCGATTCGCTCTACGAGGGCACCACGGCGATCCAGGCGCTGGACTTCTTCTTCCGCAAGATCGTTCGCGACCGCGGCGAGGCCCTGCAGTTCGTGACGGCTCAGATCAGCGCGACAATCGATGAGTGCGACGAGGAGCTCAAGCCGCAGGCCGAGCTGCTGCAGACGGCGCTCGACGAGGTCATGTCGATGACGGGTGCGTTGACCGGGTACCTGATGTCCGCCGCGCAACATCCCACCGAAATCTACAAAGTCGGGCTCGGATCGGTGCGGTACCTGCTCGCGGTCGGCGACCTGCTCATCGGCTGGCGACTGTTGGTGCAGGCCGGGATCGCGCACGCCGCGCTGGCGGGCGCGGACGGGAACGACGCCGCGTTTTATCGGGGCAAGGTGGCGACGTCGGCCTTTTTCGCCAAGAACATGCTGCCTAAGCTCACGTCGCTGCGCAAAGTCATCGAGTCCATCGACGGCGAAATCATGCGCATCCCCGAGCAAGCGTTCTGACCGCGGCGCGGATTACGCACAGGTTAGCCACAGCTCCAACTGGTAATACCCATTCCGTTGGGTCCCACCACGATTGGAGATACGTTGATGTCTGCCAGCTGTCCAGCGCCTCGGCTCACCCGTTTGGCGGCTGTCGCTGCCGCCGCGCTGTCGGTCGCCGCGTGCAGTTCGTCCAACCAATCTAGCCCGCCGACCTCGACGTCGACGTCCACCTCGGTGGTGACCTCCACGACCACATCGCCGGCCCCGGCGAGCGGCGAGGCGCGGGTCAGCGGTCTGATCGCGTCGGTGGCGGGCAACTCCATTCAGGTCACGAAGGAGGACAACTCGACCGCTGCGGTGAACTTCACCTCCACCACCAAGGTCACCGAAACCGTCCCGGCCGCGCTGACCGATGTCACCGCGGGCAGCTGCGTCACCGTGCGGCCCACCCAGGAAGCTCAGCCCGGGCAGCCGGTCACTGCGGCGGCGGTGAAGATCAGCCCCTCCGTCAACGGCGCGTGCCCGGCCAAGCCGGCGGGGCAGGGTTCGGCCCCGAGCTCGACCACCCCGCCGCCCCCGGGCTCGCCGGCGCCGGCCCCGAAGCCCGGCCCGGTTCGTGGTTCGGTGGCCTCCGTGTCGGGCAACACCATCAACGTCGGCGGCACCGACCCCAGCGGCAACACCACGCAGACCGCGGTGACGGTCGACGACAAGACCAAGTACAGCAAGCAGACGACCGCCGCCACCGACGCGATCACACAGGGCAAGTGCCTATGGGCGCGCGGGACGATGGACAACGGCACCCTGCAGGCGACCAGCATCAACGTGCGGCAGGCCACCGACGGCAGGTGCGGCAAGCCCAAGTAGGTCCGGCCCAGGGCGGCTGAGCTAACCGCTCCTACCAGGCGGGCGCGGTGCCGCCACCGCGCCCGCCTGGGCCTGCGAGCAATCAGCCCGTCACACGCAGGTGTTTTCGCGCCGTGAGCTCGCCGTCGGTCACCCATTCGCGCATCGGTTTCCCGGGCGCGCACAGCAGGGTGAGGACATAGCTACAAGGAATATCGGTGCGGTTGTTGGCGTCCCGATAGTGGATCACGTCGCCGCCGCGCCCCCAAAAAGCCTCTCCAGCACGGAGCACGCGTGGCGCTTCACCCTCGAGCTCGAACAACATCTCACCGCCGATCATGTAACCGAATCCGGGGCCCCCGGGAAGGCGGTGCGGCGGGTACCCAGAGGCGCCCGGCGGATGGGTGATGAGAACGGTCACGACATGGGCATCGTCGGGAATGGACGGTAATCGCACTTCCTGAAGCACCTGGACGGTTGACTCGGGTGCGGACTCGGACGTTTCCAACGACATTCGTCATCCCGTCCTGGCGGGGCGTGCTTCGATCCAGTCGGAGTATCGAGTCGTGAAGATCGTCGCGTTCTCGTCGGGCGCGAGGCTGTGATCGTCGATCACCGCACCGAAATACGGAGCCTGGGGATCGGTCACGACCCGGCGTCGATCGCCGTTGGCGGCGAGGCCCGCGCGAACGAAGTCGTCCATGCCCATTGCTTCGGGTCCCGCGATCTCCACGACGCCGTTGATGGGAGGTCCGATCGCCGCGCGAGCCACGGCGGTGGCGACATCGTCGGCGGCGATGGGGCGGAACGATGCGGGTGGCAATCTCACAATCTCCCCGTCTGTCGCGGAATCGGCCAAGCCAATCGCGAACTCGTAGAACGGCGTCGCGCGCACAATCGAGTACGGCCGGCCCGAATCCTTGATCAGCTCCTCCTGAGCCGCTTTGGCGGTGTTGTAGCCGCTGTCTGGCATGCTCTGCGATCCGACGACGGACAACGCGACATGGTGTTTGACTCCCGCTTCCCGCTCGGCAGAAAGAAGGTTCTTGGTCGCGGTCGTGAAGAAGTGCATCACAGGCTCGTCGTCGAAAATTGGTGAATCAGCAACGTCTACAAGGACATCCGCGCCGGTGACGGCGACTGCTAGGCCTTCGCCGGTGAGTGAGTCGACACCGGATCGGCGTGAAGCGGCGATCACGTCGTGTCCCTGCGCGCCAAGATTGGCCACCACTTTCGAGCCAATGAGGCCACGCCCGCCGATGACTACGATCTTCATGATGAACCTTTCAGCGTTGTAGTCTGGCCGGTGATCGAGCCCCGCCGGGACGATCGGAGACGCTTGCCGGCATCGGGGACGTGGGTCCTGCGATCGACGTTCCACCGGATGACGTTCGCTCGCCGAGGCGCCCTGCAAGCAGACCGGCCATCCGTCTCGGTCCATTCAGCCTGTGGCCGA
This sequence comes from Mycobacterium sp. E3339, assembly GCF_001666915.1. Taxonomy (NCBI): domain Bacteria; kingdom Bacillati; phylum Actinomycetota; class Actinomycetes; order Mycobacteriales; family Mycobacteriaceae; genus Mycobacterium; species Mycobacterium sp. E3339. The sequence continues at coordinate 17,387 of NZ_LZIZ01000253.1, forward strand.
ACGGGGTGATCTGTCATCACCCCGGCCACCTCTTCACCCGGGTGAGGACCCCGTGTGCCCGGTCACTCAGCGTCCGCATCGAACTCTTCGCGCGCCACCGTGTAGAACGACATGCCGTCGTTTGGGCTGCCACTGATCTGACCGTGGTGCCGCCCGGCGCGCAGCGGAAGGCCGTCCGGGTAGCCAAGTTCCGGCTCCTCAGCGGCCAGACGCTCGTCCAGCGTCAGGTGCTCGTCGGCAGAGATCCAGCGCAACGGCGCATCGACCACGATGTCGCCATCGTCATTGCGTACTTCGTCGGAGTCCAACGACTCGCTGGGCCCTAATGTGCCATCGGGCCGGGTGTCGTCGTAGTCGCCGTCGCTGATCATATTCCTCGCCTCCACGCGGGTCTCAGCCCGAGCGCGCCCTACGCACGCGATTTGCGAACCCGCCGCGTCCTCAAAGAGGTTCACCTGGGAATTTCAAGTCGAAGCGTTTGCAGAGTTCGGCGACGCTGTCGACATCCATCTCGAGTTCGTAGCGCGCACAGAGCTCATCCAGGACTTCGGGCGATATCGTCGCGATACCGCCGAGATCAGCAAGCTCGTCGAAGAACTGCTCGAATCCCGCGGGGGAAATGATCTCGAGGATGCGGGCAGGCTCGTCGCCCGCGTTCCAGAACGTATGCCATTGGCCTCGAGGCTTGAAGATGAAGTCGCCGGGCCCGCCGTAGAGCACCTCATCGCCGAGCAAGGCGCCCACGCGCCCCTCGATGATCCAGCTGTATTCATCTTCGTTGTGATGGCGATGAAGGGGTGCGGCAAGCGCCCGGGGTGACATGGGATGCTCGAGGACGGAGAAGCGACCGTCAGCCCCAAATCTATCCAGGATGTGGCGCACACCGACGGTCCCATTGAAGACGGACTTGCCTTCGGTGCGCCCGACAGACTTGGCCGGCGGCCCGCCGGGCCTGAAGATGTTTATTGTCACTGCAATCTCTCCTTTGAGGCTTTCTGTCTAATTGCGGCCGGCCATGACGCCGCCATCGACATTGAGAATCGCGCCGGTGACCCAGCTGGCCTGATCCGACAGCAGATATGTCACGGCATTGGCCACGTCGGCTGGTGTGCCGACTCGCCCCAAAGGGTGAAAGGGCGCGAAAGTGTCGAGCGTCGAATCGATCTCGTCCTTGGGTACCCAGCGCTCGAGTGCCGGGGTTTTGACGGCGGCCGGTGCCACGGCGTTCACCCGAATCTTGTGCCCGGCAAGCTCGATGGCCAGGTTATGGGTCAGCGCATGGAGGCCGGCTTTTTGCATGGAGTGCCCGCACGACGGGGTCACACCGATCGCCTGATGCGCCCACATGCTGCCGATGTTGACAATGGCCCCGCCCTCACCGCGGGCGATCATGCCCGCGACAACGGTCTGGGTCAGGAAGAACAGGGCGTAATTGAGGTCCATGTACGAGTCGTAGTCCTGCGCTTCGTACTCGAGAAAAGGCTTGGGGATGAAGAATCCGGCCGCGTTGACCAACAGTGTCGCCTGGCCGTGCTCCTCAGAAAGCGTCCGCTGCACATCGGCGACCGCGTCGCGATCCGTCAGCTCGGCGGAGATACCCCAAGCATGGCCACGCCGGCTCAGCTCGGCGACGGTTTCGTCGACGCGGTTCTTCGACAGACCCACGATCACCGCGCTCCCGCCATGATCGACGATGTCGATCGCAACCTGCCGACCCATGCCGGCACTGCCGCCGATGACAACAACCTTCTTGCCCTCAAAATGCATGTGCGCCTTCCTGGTTCTCGTTGCGGCTGTGCTGGACCGCTTCGTGGTGACGACGGCTGTAACGCGTTCCACCGGACTGGTCGTACCGAGACTGCTGTCGAGCGAGGTGAGCTGTCATCACCCCCACCACCTGTTCACCCGGGTGAGACTGCGCGACGCTAAGCGCGAATCGTGCTTTGGAAAGCCCCGGCTAGCTGAAACTTTCTGTGCACGAGTTTGTTTCGTTTCCCGGCCTGGGTTGATCATTGCGGCTCCGGAGACACTCGCCAGATTTCGCCGCCACTGGTCCGTCACAACGAGGCCGCGACAGCCCATAGCTCTTCGGCCACCGGAGCGTCCGCCCAGCCCAGTCCGCTCAGCACCACATCGGTCGCACCCGCATCCAGATAACTCCGAAGCTGACGCCTGAGTGTTTTCGCTGAACCCACCACTGCGAGGTCTGCCGCATCGCGAACACCTTCGCGGGCGATCACCTTCCGATAAGACGGAATGGTCTCGTAGAAGCTTAATTGCTGGGCCGCGAAATTCCTTGCTGAATTGACGTTGTCGGACACCAGTGTTGGCACCTGCGCGATGATCCTGGGTTTCGGCCGTCCAGCGGCGGCGGCTGACTTCGCGATGGCCGGTTCGATGAACTCTGCGATTGTCCGCGGACCGGCGAGATATGTCAGAGTGCCGTCGGCCAGCTCGCCGGCGACCCGCAACGCCTTCGGGCCCATCGCTGCCACATACACCGGAATGGGCGTGCCCCCGGCGACCCGCACCGGCCATCCAGGATGCGCGCTGATCTCGTTGCCGCTGAAGTCCACCGCGCCGGTGTCGAAGATGGACTTCAGCACCGTCAGGTGCTCACGAAGGCGTGTGATCGTGTTGGGCCACGACGTCCGGAAGGCCTGTCGCTCCGGCTCGTGCGCACCCAACCCGAGACCAAGACTAAAGGCGCCGTGCGATGCGGCCTGCGCCGTCTGCGCCAGCGACGCGACGATCAGTGGATGACGCGGGTTGATCGGCACCACCGCCGTACCGACCCCGAGCCCCGGTACGGCCGCACCCACCAACGCGGCGAGGGCAATCGCATCAAGGTCGAATTGCTGGCCCAGCCAGACCTGCCGGACGCCGAGCGAACGCGCACGGCCGGCCTGCGCAACCACGTCATCGACGACGTTGATTGCTTGAGGATTGGGGAACAACACGATTCCGGTCGGCATGGTGGATCCAATCGCAGGCTGAACTGACCTCTTCGATCTGTTCGGATCGATCCCGGGTGGTGTTAAGCGCCCGGGGCGATCGCGCAGGCCGCGACACAGACCCAGGTGCCATCACGCTTTTGATATGTGTCCGTGTACAGAGCTTCCTGCTCCGCGCCATCGGCGAGCATGGTGTAGGTGGCGCGCGCGTGGATCAGAGCGACGTCACTGAGGATGCGGATGTTGACGTCGTGGACAGCGAGATCCTTGAAGGGACGCGGCTCAGCGATGTATTCGAGGAACTCTTCGCGGTTTCGGGTTACGCCCGGCGTCTGCACGATGAAGTCTTCAGCAAGGAACTCGCGGAAGCGCCGGACGTCGTTGAACTGGTCGGAGTGGACGTAGTCGTTGTTGAGCTGCGCGAGGATCGCCAAATCTTCGGCCGGTTGCTCGGCATGGTGCATCTTCTGTTCCCTCTCCGTGCGGTGTCAGCTCGACGGCGGCGTCGTCGAGACGGGCTTGGTCCCAAATTGCATCCTTGGAGCGCCTTGAGGAGCTGTCATCACCCGAAACGTGCATTCACCCGGGTGAACAGACCTGCCATCAAGACGAATTCGCGCCCAGACGTCTGGCGACCGAGCGGTGCACGGTTAGCGCGGAGACGATGGATCGGTTGCGGCCGAAGCGCTGCTGGCCAGGGCCGGTTGCACACCGGGCCGGTCGCGGCACAGTGCGGCAATCGCGCCCGGCACGGGCTGGCATCCGTCGGGCGGATTGGTGATCAACACGGCGGCGCACAACGCGCCGATGGTGAATAGCGCTGCGCTCACCTGAAACACGTGGGCGAATCCGGTGGCGCTCGCCGCGCCAACGCTGATCAGCCCCATGGACCCAATCGACATCAGCGCGCCCAGCCGCGAGACGGCGTTGTTGATCGCCGACGCCAGACCGCTGTGCTCTGACGGCACCGATGCCAGCGTCAGCGATGTCAGTGGCGTGACAGTCGCAACCAGCCCGATGGCCAGCACGGTTATTCCCGGAATTACGTCGGTGATCGCATGGAAATCCTGGGCTTTCGGACGGATCAGCAGCAGCCCGATGCCCGCCAAGGCGGGCCCGCCGATCAGGAATGTGCGCGGGCCCACCCGTGCGGCAATCCGGCCGACATGGCGGGCGAACACCAACGACAGCGCCGGAATCGGCAGGGTGGTCAATCCGGCCGCGGTTGCTGAGTAGCCGCCGATTTCTTGGGTGTAGAGGGCGATGGCCAGCGAAGCCAGCGTCAACCCGGCATAGATGAATGCGGTGACGAGATTGGCGGCGCCGAAATTACGAAAGGTGAACAGCGGCAACGGAACCATCGCATTCCTGCTGCGGCGCTGCCAGCTTACGAAGGCTGCCAGCGCGGCCACCCCAATCACCAGCGGCGCGATGACCCGCGGTTCGGTCCAGCCGTCGTGTTGCGATCCGATCAACGCATACACGGTCCCGGCCAGCCCGACCGCCGATAGGCCCACCCCCGCGACATCGACGCGTGCGCCTGCGACCCGTCGAGACATCGGGCACAGCCAGAATGTCAGCGCAAACCCGGCCGCGATGGGGATCGCCGACAACACGAAAATCCAGCGCCAGCCAAGCAAATCGACGCACAATCCACCCAGCAGGGGGCCCAACGCGAAGGCGGTTCCGGTCCACCCGGTCCAGACGCCGATCGCAGCGGACTGGTGCGCCTTGTCGAACACCGTATTGATCAGCGCCAGTGAGCCCGGCACGAGGAACGCCGCACCCAGGCCCTGGATTATGCGCCCGGCGATAAGCATCCCCGGTGAATTGGCAACCGCCGCCAGAACCGAGCCCGCCCCGAAAGTCATCAGCCCAAACCGCATTACCGGAACGCGTCCGAACAGATCCGAGATGGACCCGGCGGGAAGAATCACGGTCGCCATCGCCAGCAGGTAGCCCTCGATGACCCATTGCTGCAGCGCTAGGCCACCGCCGAGGTCACGCTCGGTGGCAGGCAACGCCAGGTTGATGACGGTGGAGTCGAGGAACGCGACCATTGACACCATCACCGCGACCGCCATCGCGCGGCTGGTCGGCGCCGCGTCGCGCAAGCTCACCGCCGGGGCCGTCCCGCGGGTGACGATGGCGGTGCGCCAGATCCCTTGCTTGCGAGGGTCATCGGCGGTTTCAGAGCGCCTTTCTCAGACTCTTCAGCTGCGCCAACGCATCGATGTCGCTCCTGGTGATCCCCTTGTGCCGGTTGGTTTGCGCGCTGTGGTCGTCGACGGGGATGGTCGCCTCGACCTCGTTGGCGCCGATGTCACCGGAACCGACGGATCGCTTGGAGCTTTGGGGGTTGCCGGGGCTTCGACCGCCGCAGTCGCCTTCCACATTGTCCTCCTTGGAATTTCGCTTCCGAACGGGCGGTAGTCCCGCGGCTTGATTCCGGTGCTGTGCTCACCACCGGTCGAAATGCAGCACATCGTCGAGCGGTATCCGTTTGGCGCGCCGGAATGTGGTGCCGGTGTAGTACGCGGTGGGAACAGTCGTCGCGTGGTAGACGTTGTCGGGTAGTCCGAGAATCGCCCGCATGTCGCCGTCGGCCATGATGGTCACCCCGGTCCACGTCGTTCCCAAGCCCCGGGACCGCGCGGCGAGCATGTAGCTCCACGTGGCGGGCATGATCGAACTCCAATACTGGTTGGCGTTTTCGGCCGTCAGCACGCCGTCACCGTCGATGACCTCGACGCACGGGATCATCAAAACAGGGACCTCGCCGATGTGCTCGGCGAGATACGCCGCGCTGTCGGACACCTTGCGCTGCTCGCGGTTGCGCACAGGGTCGTCCTTGAACCGATCGGCGACCGCGAAAGGCGAAGCGACGATCAGCTCCCATGTGCGCCGATACACGTCGGCGATCGCGCGTCGCTGTCTTTCGTCGGTGACGACGATGAAACTCCAGTTCTGCACGTTGGCCGACGTCGGTGCCTGCACCGCGATCTCCAGGCATTCCCGGATCAGCCCGATGGGCACGGGTTTGGTCAGATCGAGGCGTCTGCGCACCGAGCGGGTCGTGGTCAGCAACTCGTCGATCGACAACTCGACGACGGGGTAATCGGTCATGCCGGCAGGATGGCGGTGACTTCGACTTCCACGCGGATGTTGGGCCACACCAGCCCGTCGATGATGCTGAACATGGCGGCGGGTTGGTGGCGGATGATCTCCTTGCTCACCGCCAGGTAGGCGGACGCATACGCACGGCTGGTGACCCATTGGCGCATGTAGACGATGTCGGTGAGCTTGGCGCCGGCCTTGCCGAGCGCGTTTTCCACATTGATCCAGCACTGCCGGGCCTCGTCGGTGAAGTCCTCGGGCAGTGTGCCGTCTTCACGCACCCCTGGTGTTCCGGAAACGAAGATCTGTGTCCCGCCGGATACCGCGATGGCGTCGGCGTAGTGTCCGATGTGTGCCGCCACTCCGGTTAGGATCGGGGTAATAGTTGTCATCTTGAGACTCCTTGTTGCTGTGCGATTTTCGGTTAGCTTCCGGGGTTGTCTGTCGTGAGGACGACTCCGCTGGGCTCGTGGCCCGCCACAACATGCGCCAAGGCGGCGGCGGCCTGATCCAGGCCGCAAGACCGCGGGGTGGGCATGGTCAACCTGCCCGACGCGAGAAGCGCGGTGAGGCGGTCGAGTTGGGGCCCATCCGAGCGGACGTAAACCGCCGTCACGCCGATCCCGCGGGTCGATGCGGGTAGGTCGGGGGTGATGGTCGCCAGCCGGCCGCCGCCGGCAAGCGCGGTCATCGCCGCAGCAGCACCGCCGGGGGCGGCGTTGGCGACGGCGTCGATCGAGTCCTTCGCCAACGCCTTCGCGTGCTGTGGCCACAGCGGATCGCGATAATCGAGCACTTCGCGGGCGCCATGCCGTCGGACTCGGTCGGCGCTGCTCGGGCCGGCGGTGGCGAGCACGTCGACCCCGCGCATGGCCGCCAGCTGGACGATGAGGCCGCCGGTGATTCCGCCCGCGCCATGAACGAGCAACGTTTCTCCGCGGTGCAGGCCCAATGCCTCGCCGACCACCTGGTCGGCGGTCAACGCCGGCACCGGAAAGATCGCTGCGGTCCCCCACGGAATCTCGCGCGGTTTGCGGGCGAGCGAGCCCACCGGCGCGATCAGAAGCGGCGCCCAAGTGCCTTGATCGCGCAGCGGCACGGGGTGACACAGCACTGCATCGCCCACGCTGAATCCGTTCTGGCGATTGTCACCGACGGCCTCGATGACGCCGGCGGCCTCGACGCCGAGCGCCAGCGGGGGAGGCCTGCCGACGTCCCAACCGCCGTAGCGAACGATGTTGTCCCAGTTCCCAACCCCGGCGCCACGAGTTGCGATCAGAACCTCGTCGGACGCCAAAGGTCGCGGGTCGGCCACTTCGAACGTCTCCACATTGCCGCCGGGGGTGCGGACCCCCGCTACCAGCATGGTCACGGTCAGACGACCGGCCAGTTGTAGGTCATCGTGGTTCCTCTCGAACACCGAGATTGACGGGTTGATGCGCCTAAGCGGTTTTCTGCGCTTTCTGCGCCGCGGTGCTCAGCAACGCCGAAAGTTCCGACTCTTCCGCGAGTAGCGGATCCCAAACCTGATTGACCGTCGGATGCGGCGCGACCGCATGGCGCAGGAGAGTGACCGGGATTTTCGCGACGACGGCCAGCGTGGCCGCTTGAACCAGTTCGGAGAATTGTGGGCCGACAAATGTCGCTCCGAGCAGTGTGTTGGTCTCGTCGTTGATGACCAGTTTCGCCCAGCCTTGAAACCCATCACGGTATAAGGCGAGGAATGACACGGCGCCGGGGTAGCGGGCCGTTCGCGTCCGTACCGCGAACCCTTCTGCCCGGGCTTGACCTTCGGTGCGGCCCACCCAGGCGACCTGAGGGTCAGTGTGGATAACCTGCGCCAGGCTGCCGGCATCACGGGCGGCCAATTCGTTGTCGGCCAGCTCCCGTCCCGCGGCCCGCGCGACGATGATTTCGGCCACGAGACGTCCGTGGTAGGTGGAGATGTGAGACAACCGCGCACGCCCAGTGGTATCTCCGAGAGCGTATAGCCAGTCGCCCGTGACACCGACCGCCTGGAGATGGTCGTTGACGCAAACGCTTTCGCCGCCCGTCAGGCCGATGGTTTCCAGTCCGATGCCGTCGGTGTTGTTGCGTCGTCCGGCGGCCAAGACGACCTCGTCTATCTCGATGGTGCGGCCGTTGAAAGTCGCGGTGACGGGTCCGCCCGCCACGGGTCGGGCCACCGCCGACAACTGTGTCTCCAAATGAATCTTGACGCCACTGCTGCGCAGTGACTGCGCGACCAGATCGCGAGCTTCGGGTTCGCAGTTGCACAGCAGCGTGTCCTCGCGCACCACAAGCGTTACCGATGACCCCAACCCGCTCAGGATGGTCGCGAACTCGACGGCGACGGGGCCGCCACCCACCACCAGAGCGCGTGGTGGCACCCGTGTCATGGTCGTCAACTCCCGATTGGTCCACGCACGCACTTGCGCCAGACCAGGTATCCCCGGCACGTACGGACGCGTGCCAGTGGCCAGCACGACCGCGTGGCGTGCAGTCAAGACGACTTCGGTGGTATCTCCGAGGGCGTAGGCCACGCGCACCGTTCGTTCGCCGCTCAACCGGCCGAACCCGTGAAACACTGCTACACCAGCTTGCTGCAATGATGCCGTCCGCTCTTGGTCCGAGAGGTGCTCGATGAGTTCGTCTCGTTTCGAGAAGACGGCCGTAAGATCTAATTTCGTTCCCGAGAAAGCTTCTCGCACACCAGGAACCGACTTCGCGAGGTTGAACACCTCGATTGGGCGAAGTAGGGTTTTGCTCGGGTTGCAGCCCCAGTAATGACACTCGCCGCCGACGAGGCGATCCTCGACGAGGGCTACCGAAAGGCCAACCGAAGCCAGCTTCCGCACGGCGGCCACACCGCCCACCCCGCCGCCTATGACGATCACGTCAAATTGCTTACTAGCCTTCATCTCGCCTCATTTCCGAAGATGGGTACGTCCGGTCGCGTTTCGCTGATTCGCCCGTCTGACAGAGGTGGCTCGCGTCGGGGCACGCACTCCCAAACCGGCTCAACGTGCCGAGGACCGCGTAAGCCGCTGCGGCGCTGGCCGCGGAGAAGACACTGTAGCTAAGCGGCGCTTCCACGCCGAGCGATGCAGCCATCGCGATGCCAAATATTGTGAGTACCAGGGAAGTCGCTGCACCGACAAGCTTCGGCCGCCACCCGGTCAGGAGCAAGAGTCCCAGCGTCGCCTCGGTTACGGTGGCAGCCCACACAATGACGGTCAGTAAACGACGAGAAGCAAACGGAATAAGTTGGTGGGTGTAGTCGGCGAAGGAGCCCATGCTCCCCCAGCTACCCTGCCCGAACGGCTTCCACCAACCGAATCGATCGGCTACGGCCGACAGGAAGGCCGTTGCCAGCGAAAAGCGTAGCGCGATTCGGACAATGCGAATCGGATCATGTATGGGCATGATTGGCCAAGAGCGGATCATTCCAAACGGTTTCATGGCGGTTCGCCCCGGCAAGTTCATTCTGCGTTGTCGTCGGTCGTGAGCGGTCCGTCTCCGGTGTCTAACAGGAAAACTGCTAGCAATTCGGCGGGTTCGGTGGCACTGGCGTTTTCACTGATGGTGTGGTGCGCGCCGGGAGCTTCACGCCACGTCTCACCGGCGTGATAGACGCGAGCAGGCTCGCCCTCGACTTGGCTGCGGATCGCCCCGGAGATGACGTAGGCCATGATGAACGCCGATTTCGCGTGGTGGTGCGCTCCGCTTTTGGCTCCGGGCGGGTAGCTGACGGTCACTGCTTGCAGTGATTTGCCCGGGACATTGGTAGGTTGGTTGAAAACTGTTCGGACAACCGGTTTTTGATCCAAGTTCTCCGGATCCGGCTCGGCCTGGGCCCCGGGTGCGAGCGTCATAGCGATTGTCAGCGCGGCAAGTGCTGCTTTCAGAAACATCTTGGTTGCCTCCCTTTTTCGTCTTCCGCTACACGCAAGATCGTGTTGCCAGTGACGCGCTTGCCGGTACGGGTTTTGGTTGTCGGGGAAGCCCCGGGCTCGGGCTGTACGCTGACGAGCTCAAGGCCGAGATCACGGACCCGGTCGAGAAGCCCGTAAAGCTGTGATTGGTCGCGGATTTCACCTGTGAACATGCTTTCGTGCACACCGGGCTGGAGGCGCATCCCTTCTAAAGCGGACCCGAGGCGCTCCGTCAGGCGGCCTCGAATGCAGATCCGATACATCGTCGACCGCACTTAGCCTCCGCTCGTCAGCTCCTGACTAAGGCTTCACTGACGGGGGGTGAGTCGTCATCACCCGGCGGGCCGATTCACCCGGGTGAGCGCGGAGACGCCATGGCCGGCGTCTGTGAACGGCTGCCAACGGCCGGACCTGAAGCACGGGCCGGAGCCGATTCCTGGCGCGCCCGGCACTCAGCGAATCTGGTCGTGCACGTTGTTGTGTGTGCCCCGGCATGACGGGCCATGCCTGTCGGCGCCACTCCTGAGCCGCTAGCCACGGTGCAGCCAGCCGGCCGTGCGTCCTCGCGCCACCGCTCGGCGGCGCCGGCTGTCGGCGAGGGCGATCAACCTCGCCGTGGCCACGGCTCCCGCGCAGCCCGCGGCGGTGACACCGAAATCGATTGGCTGACCGTCGATCAACGTGAGAACGGCGTAGTCACCGGAGACCACAGCAACGAACAGGAAAGCGTTGCGTAGGCGATTCACAACGCCAGCCACTCCGCCCCGATCGGACGCACAGCGAGGATGCTGCGCAGGTATCCAGTGGGACGTCCGCAGGTCGCACACACCGGGCTGGCGCCTCGTCGGGAAGCCATCTCTCGTTTGTCGTCCACGTAGGTCGCCATCGCCCATCGGACCATCTCCAAGCAGACCTCACACAGCACCTCAACGAGGTCGCCGTCCGTGTTTAGCCCCACCTGGTCACATCCGTCGACAGCATGTATCTCGGCGACCGCTACTGCGGGCGCGCCGCATGTTTCGCCGCTCGACAGCCCTTGGGCAGTACAAATGGGCCGCAACGTGTTCAGCTGCTGCTCGATTCCGAGGGCGGCGTCCACCGCGTCATCTCCGTTCCGGTGCGCCCACCGTCGGGCAAGGGCGGCGGCGTCCCAGATTCGTTGCAGCAGCCGCGATGACCGGCCGGTACCCGGGCCGTATTCGGCAGGTGATCGTTGGGATGGGCGGCGCTTCATCTGGTCTTCTCCAATTCGTGGCTATGGAGTTCCGCGCGATCACGCAGCAGCGCGTCCCGTCATCGCGACCCGCTGCTCGCTGATGCGGCCCTTGGGGTCGGCATTTGGCCGATTCCACGTACGTCCGCTCGCGATCTGTCATGCGAGCATTTATCGACCCGGGACGAGTGGTCATCACCCGGTCGGCTCATTCACCCGGGCGATTTGATGAGTGCTGCTCGTGTCACGAGCGCACGCGAACTTCTTGACCCAAGACAGGGACGAGCTATTTGTGTTGTTGCGCAACATGACACAATGACGGCGGGATAGGACGCCCCTGCCCGTCAATGTCGCCGGGATGCTCGCAAGTGGTGATCAGCGTATGGGCGGAGGTCTACGACTCCCTGTGTGCGCAGCGTCCCACCGCGCATCGATGCGCGTGACGCGACGAAGCTCTATGGTGAGCCACAGCGTCGCGGCGACGGTGGCGAGAACGGCAACGAGCACCGAGGTGCAGAGCCATTCGTAGCGCCCATAGGCGGCTTCTGCTGCCGAGCTGATCAGCCCGCACGTGGCCACGGCCAGCAGAACCAAACCCGGCCAGAAGAAGTTGTCCTTCACGGCGATACCCGCGTGGGGTTGCGTGGTGCGGCAGTGATCCGTCGGATCATCATGCGTGTCTCCCATTAGCACTCCCCTTCGTCGTCTCGCCGGTGACCAACAATCCATCCATGGCGGACCCGCACGAAATGCCCGACCTCTATGCGGACCACCGGGGCGTGCGACCGCTTGGATGCGCGATTCAGGTCGAGCCTGCCCCGGCCCGGTTGCGCAGCTCGGGCAGCGTAATCGCCCCAATGGTGGTCACGAGCCACACCACCACCGTCGTCGCCAGCCAGGATGGCGCGCCATCGATGGTGAGCCCGTGCGTCAATTGCGAAGCGAGGGTCAACGCGACGATCGTCAATGCCAAGCCCGCGCCTCCAAGCAGCAATGACGCGTACTCGCGTGACATCTGCATGATCGAAAAGGACAGGCTTGCTTGCATTATGGTGAACGCCAGCACTCCGACGACATATCCCGGTATCGAGACCACGACTCCGGGAACAATCCACGCCGCAACCAGTAGTCCGATCCCCCACGATGTCAGGAGCACGCTGGCGAACCGCAGGATTTGCCTCATGCCGAGGTGTAGGTCGCCGAGCCGGGTCCGCCGCCCAATCCGATGTTGTTGCCGGCTGACTCAGCGCACATCGCTTAGTCCTTTCCCGAATCACCTACTGCTGGGGCGTGCTGCGTGTCTGGCATTCGCCCGGCCATTGGGGCGTAGGTCCTGCCGGAGTCAAGCTTGGGCGCCCTGCGGGTGAGCTGTCTTCACCCCGCGGCATCAATCACCCGGGTGAGGAAATGACTAGGCTCCCCGAACGCGCACGCTGGGCCCATCGCCAATCGCGGTGCTGAGTAGCGCGGTGTCGGCGTCGCTGGGCGCCCAGCATCGAGGGTGGGCACGTACGGCCCGATCGGTGTCCTGGCTATTCGCATACACTAACTACCAGCGCTAGCGGTTGCGAGAATCTGTGGACGACACGACTGAGAGGCCTACAGCCCGCCTACTGCACGTCGGGGGGCGCCGGTTCGCGTGAGCATCGCAAGGCCATCGGGGAAGCTCCGCATACCGCCGATTCGGGGGCGGGCGGACGAGCTGAAGGAGATCGCCGAGCTGATCGCCGCGGTCACTCAGGGGCGCGGCGGCGTGCTGGTGATCGAGGGGCCGCCGGGCATCGGGAAGAGCCGATTGTTGACCGAGGTTTTGGCGCTGGCCGACAAGGCCGGTGTTCGGGCGCTGTTCGGCGAGGCGTTCGAGTACCAGCAGGCGGTGCCATTTTTCTCACTGTTCATGGCGACCCTGCGTGCGGATCCTCCTGTCGGTGATGCGGAGGCGTTGCGCCGCCTGGGAACGTCGGCCGATCTCAGCTACTGGGTGGTGCGCGACCTGCAGGCCGCCATATACGCCGCCGCATCCCGAAAACCGTTGGCGATCGTTCTCGAGGACGTGCACTGGGCCGATAACGCGACCTTGCTGGCGTTGCGGTCGCTGGCCGCTACGCGGCCCGATGCCGCGGTGCTGTGGGTGCTTACCGCCCGGACCGGCGCCGGTGGGCCGGCGGTGCAAGAAACGCTGTCGGTGCTGCAACGCGCGAATGCCACATTTTTGCGATTGGGGGCCATGACGCCGGACTCGGTCGCCGAAATGGTCTGCGACGCGGTGCGGGCGCCGGCGGATGAGTCCCTATTGAATCTGGCTGCCAAAGCGCACGGAAATCCGTTCCTGGTCAGCGAGCTTGTGCAGGGCCTGGCCGAGGAAGATCGGCTGGACGCAAGCGGCGGGCGAGTCATGGCCACCGGAAATGCGCTGCCGCGACGGTTGGGCGTGGGTATGCAGCAGCGACTCGACCTGCTCTCCGACACTGCTTCGGAGGTGGTGCGGGTCGCCGGAGTGCTGCCGGACCGGTTTTCGGCAGGCTTGCTGGCCGCGATGCTGGGCCGTCAGCCGGTCTCATTGCTCTCGGCGCTGGAGGAGGCGGTCCGCGCGGATCTATTCGTCGAAGACGGTGAGCAGCTGAGGTTTAGGCACGACTTGTTGCGCGAGGCCACTCGCCAGTCATTGCCGCAGTCGCTGCGGCGGGCGATGGAACGCCAGTCGGCGTCGGTCATGCTGAGTATCGGCGCGGCCCCAATCGAGGTGGCCACCCAGCTGGCACGCTGCGCCGAACCCGGAGATCGGGAGGCGATCGAGGCATTACGGCAAGCCGCGCAATCGGTTGGCCGCAGCGACGCGAGTGCGGCCGCGGACTTGACCAAGCGCGCGCTGGAGCTGTTGCCGGCCGAAGATGCTGAGCGTGGATCCCTGGTCGCGGAAACGGTGGAGTGGCTCAACCGGGCCGGCCGCCACGGCGAGGCCGAAGAAATGGCCGTCGTGGCGCTCTCGGAGGCGGTCTCGCCCGAAGTTGAGGCCGAGATCCGCCTCCGGCTCCCGGCGCACACCAAACACAGCACCCAACGGCGGGCGGAGGAAAATCGCAGAGCGCTCGAGTTGGGCGACATCAGCGAGCTCACCCGTACACGGCATCTGGCGTGGCTGGCCTACAACCTTGTGTTGCAGGACAAGAGAGGGCAACAGCGCGCGGCAGCCGACGAGGCTGCCGCCGCCGCGACGGCCACCGGTGATCTCGAGGCCACAATCATGGCCGAGGTCACCCTCGCTTTGCTCGACATTGGCGAGGGGCACAGGGTCCGCGCTCTAGGCCGCCTCGAACAGCTTCATTCGCTCGGCTACACGAATGATGCGGCCTTGGCGCATCACTATGCGGCGATGTACTACGCCATCCTGCTGGCAGTGTTCGGGCGGTTGGACGACGCGGCGGGCCGGATTGCCGACGGCATTGGGCAGGCCCGCCGCGAAGGCAACGCGATGGTCTTCAATATGTGGACTGTCATTGGTGCGATCGTTCACCTCGCTGCGGGCCGGCTGTCGGCCGCTCGCGATGCGGCTGAGTCCCTGCCGCCCCCACAGCCGACGGGCGTGAGCGAGCCGGACCTGCTCCGCATCGTGGTGATGGCCTCGGTGGGTGTGCACACGGATGACCGAAACGTGTTGCAGCAGATGGCCAATGAGGCACAAAAAGCTTACTTCACCGGCTCACCTGCGATCCGTCGAGGAGCGGCGTATGTGCTCGCGCTGGCGGCCTGGCAGCGCGACGACGTCCATGAAGCGGTGCGCTGGCTCGGTGGCGACATCGCCCTGCTCGGAACACCGCTACAGGTCTATGCCTTCGATCGGCTGATCTTGAGTGCGCGGGTGGCCTCGGCCGCCGGTGACGCCGGCTTGCGCGCACGGGTCCTGCAGGCCACCGAGGTGCTGGAGTGCGAGCAGCCCGCGGTCCCGCTGTTTTCAGGGGTTGCCGGATATGCCCGCGGCATACTCGGGCGTGACGCCATAGCATTGGTGGCTGCCGCGGAGTTGCTTCACTCGTCGGCGCGGCCGCTTCTCTACGCCGGCGCTGCCGAGGATGCCGGCGCCGAGCTGATTCGCGCAGAGCGCGACCTTGAGGCCATCGACCACCTGAACGCGGCTTTCGACACTTACGTCGCGTGCGAAGCGGTTGCCGATGCCCGCCGGGTCGGCCGGATGTTGCGCCGACTAGGGGTGGAGCGCCGCATCGTCACGCACCCGAGGGCGGCAACGGGCTGGGACAGCCTCACCGATTCCGAACTCAGGGTCATCAACCTCATCGCACAGGGCGCGACCAACCGCTCAGTCGCGCAGCAATTGCATCTCTCCCCGCACACCGTGAAGACACACGTGCACAATGCCTTTGCCAAGCTCGGGATCACTTCCCGAGCCCAACTGAGCCAGCGCATCCGCAGCGCCGATTGATCGACAGCAAATCTCGTTGATGCCGTGCACGGCCTACAATGACGTGCACTGCAATGGCAGTCCGGTAATCAAACGCTAGACAGGACACCCGATGGGGCCTCCAGCCGGCCTATCCGACACCGGCGGCCAACGCCTGGTCACACCTCCGATTCGAGGACGGGCGGACGAGCTGAAAAAGATCGGCGCACTGGTTACCGCGGTGGCGCAGGGCCGCGGCGGCGTGCTGGTCATCGAAGGGCCACCCGGCATCGGAAAGAGTCGGTTGCTGACCGAGGTGTTAGTGCTGGCCGAGAAGTGCGGCGTGCGCGCGCTGTTCGGGGAGGCGTTCGAATACCAGCAGACGGTGCCGTTTTTCTCGCTGTTCATGGCCACCCTCAACGCCGATCCCCCGGTCGGAGACGCAGAGGCGTTGCGCCAGCTAGGTGGCTCGGCCGATCTGCGGTATTGGGTGGTGCACGATTTGGCCGACGCGATTAATGCCGCGGCCGCTCGGACCCCGCTGGCGATTCTGTTGGAGGACATCCACTGGGCCGACAACGGGACGCTGTTGGCGCTCCGGTCGCTCGCCACCGCGCGGCCGGATGCGGCGGTGTTGTGGGTATTGACTGCCCGCACCGGGGCGGGCGGCTTTGCGGTGCAAGAGACGTTGTCGGTGCTGCAACGCGCGGATGCCATATTTCTGCGAGTGGGGGCCATGACACCTGATGCGGTCGCCGACATGGTCCGAGACGCAGTGCGTGCGGAAGCCGATGTGTCACTGCTGAATCTGGCCGCCAAGGCGCATGGGAACCCGTTCTTGGTCAGCGAGCTTGTCGGCGGCCTGGATGAGGAGAACCGACTGAACGTCAGGGGCGGCCGGGCGGTGGCCACCGGACACGGGCTGCCTCGCCGTCTGGGAGTCGGCATGCAGCAGCGACTGGATCTGCTCTCCGGTAGTGCGTCGGAGGTGGTGCGGGTGGCGGCGGTCCTGCCGGACCGGTTCTCGGCCGAGCTCTTGGCAGCGATGCTAGACCGGCCACCGACGTCGTTGCTCTCGGCGCTGGAGGAGGCGGTGCGCTCGGATTTATTGGTCGAAGACGGTGAGCGCCTCAGGTTTCGGCACGACCTGCTGCGCGAGGCCACCCGGCAGTCGTTGCCGCAGTCCTTGCGGCGGGCGATGGAGCGTCAGTCGGCATCGGCCATGCTTGGCCTGGGGGCCGCCCCGGCCGAGGTGGCTACCCAGCTGGCGCGCAGCGCCGAGCCGGGAGATCGAGAGGCGATTGACGCACTGCGCCAGGCCGCGCAAGCGGTTGGCCGCGGCGATGCCAGCGCGGCCGCGGACTTGAGCAAGCGCGCACTGCAACTACTGCCCGCCGGCGACACCGAATATGGATCGTTGGTCGCGGAAACGGTGGGGTGGCTCAACCGGGCCAGCCGCTACGGCGAGGCCGAAGAATTGGCCGACTCGGCGCTCGCGGAGGCGGCATCGCCGGAAGTAGAGGCCGAGATCCGTCTTCGGCTCCCGGTGCACACCAAGCACACCGACCAGCGGCGGGTGGAAGAGAATCGACGGGCGCTTGAGTTGAGCGGCATCAGCGAGGTCACCCGGGTCCGGCACCTGGCCTGGCTGGCGTACAACCTGATATTCGACGAAGGCGGCCAACGACGCGCGGCCGCCGACGAGGCGGCCGCAGCCGCGAAAGTCACCGGTGATATCGAGGCCACGATCATGGCCGGCCTCACCCACGCTTTGCTCGATGCTGGTGAGGGGTACGCGTCCCGCGCGCTACGCCGTTTCGAGGAGCTCCGCCCGCTTGCTTACACGAATGAAACAGCGTTGGCGCATGCGTATGCCGGAATGTACAACGCAAACCTCCTGGCAGTCGTCGGCCGGTTGGACGACGCGACGGCCCGCATCGCCGACGGAACAGAGCAAGCCCGCCGGGAAGGCAACGCGATGGCTCTCGCCATGTGGGCCGTCTTTAGCGGGCTTGTCCACCTCGCCGCGGGCCGGCTGTCAGCCGCTCGCGATGCGACGGAGCGCCTTCCGCCGCCCCAGCCGACGGGGGCAACCGAGCACGACGTACTTCGCATGGTGATCCTCGCCGAGGTGGCGGCACACACCGATGACCGAAACTTGCTGCAGCAGATGGTGAATGACGCCCGTGCCGCCCACTCCACGGGCTCCGCCGGCATACGTCGAGGGTCGGCGTATGTGCTCGCGCGGGCGGCGTGGCAGCGGGACGATGTTCATGACGCAATGCGCTGGCTCGGCGACGTCATCCTGCTGGCGACGCCGTTTTTTCCCCATGCGTTGGTTCGGTTGATCCTGGGTGCGAAGGTGGCCTCGGCCGCCGGTGACGCCGGCTTGCGCGCGCGGGTTCTGCAGGCCACCGAAGTGCTGGAACGTGAACGGCCCGCGCTGCCGCTGTTCGCGGCGGTGGCCGCCTATGCCCGTGGCATCCTCGAACACGATGCCCAAACCTTGGTGGCCGTTGCGGAGTCGCTTCGCGGGTTTCCGCGGCCGCTGCTGTACGCCAGTGCTGCCGAGGACGCCGGCGGCGAGCTGGCTCGCGCACGGCGCGACGCCGAGGCGATCGACGAACTGAACGCGGCGTTCGACACCTACATCGAGTGTGAGGCGATTGCCGATGCCCGCCGGGTCGGCCGCACATTGCGCCGATTAGGCGTGGAACGGCGCATCGTGGCTCACCCGCGGTCAAAAACCGGCTGGGACAGCCTCACCGATTCCGAACTCAAGATCATCAACCTCATCGCACAGGGCGCGACCAACCGCGACGTCGCCACGCAGCTGCATCTCTCCCCCCACACCGTGAAAACCCACGTACACAACGCTTTCGCCAAGTTGGGCATCACTTCCCGTTCCCAACTGGCGCGGCTCATGCGCGACCCTGGGTGACGTGCACACCTAGAATGGTGTGCACTGCAGTGGCAGTCCGGTAGATGGAAGACAGGGATTCCCGTGGGGTCTTCAACCGGCCTATTTGATGTCGGCGGCCAACGCTTGATCACCCCGCCGATTCGAGGGCGGGCAGACGAGCTGAAAACGGTTGGCGCGCGGGTCAATGCGGTGGCCCGGGGGCGCGGGGGTGTGCTCGTCATCGAGGGCCCACCAGGCATCGGCAAGAGCCGGTTGCTCACCGAGGTCTTGTTGCTTGCCGAGAAGGCCGGTGTTCGGGCACTGTTCGGTGAGGCGTTCGAATATCAGCAGACGGTGCCGTTTTTCTCGCTGTTCATGGCAACCCTGCGCGCGGAGCCCCCGGTCGGTGATGCGGAGGCGTTGCGTCGCTTGGGCACCTCGGCGGATCTCCGCTACTGGGTGGTCCACGATTTGGCCGAAGCCATTCATGCGGCGGCCGCGAAAACGCCGCTGGTCATCGTCCTGGAGGACATTCACTGGGCCGACAGCGCCACTCTGTTGGCGCTGCGGTCGCTGGCCGCGATGCGGCCCGATGTCGCTGTGTTGTGGGTATTGACGGCCCGCACCGGGGCCAGTCGGCCGGCGGTGCAGCAGACGTTGTCGGTGCTGCAACGCGCGAATGCCACATTCTTGCGATTAGGGGCCATGACGCCGGATGCGGTCGCCGACATGGTTCAAGACGCGGTGCGGGCGCGGGCGGATGCGTCGCTGCTGAATCTGGCCGCCAAGGCGCACGGGAACCCGTTTTTGGTCAGCGAGCTTGTCGGGGGGCTCGGCGAGGAGGGCAGGCTCAATCTCTCCGGCGGGCGCGCGATGGTCACCGGACAGGGGTTGCCGCGGCGGCTGGGCGCCGGTATGCAGCAGCGACTTGACCTGCTCTCCAATGGCGCCTCGGAAGTGGTGCGGGTGGCCGCGGTGCTGCCCGACCGGTTCTCGGCTGGCTTGCTGGCCGCGATGCTGGAACGCTCACCCGCCTCGTTGCTGTCGGCGCTCGAGGAGGCGGTGCGCGCGGATCTTTTCATCGAAGACGGCGAGCGGTTGAGGTTTCGGCACGACTTGCTGCGCGAGGCCACCCGCCAGTCGTTGCCGCAGTCCCTGCGGCGGGCCATGGAGCGCCAAGCCGCCTCGGTCATGCTCGGGATGGGCGCGGCCCCAGCCGAGGTCGCCACCCAGCTGGCACGCAGCGCCGAACCCGGAGACCGCGAGGCGATCGACGCCCTGCGCCTAGCCGCCCAATCGGTCGGCCGCGGCGATGCCAGCGGGGCCGCGGACTTGAGCAAGCGCGCACTAGAGCTACTGCCCGCCAACGACGCTGAGCACGGCCCACTGGTCGCCGAAACGGTGGAGTTACTGAATCGAGCGACCCGTTATGACGAGGCTCAGGCGCTTGCCGACAGCGCGCTCGCAACGCAGCTGTCCCAAGACGACGAAGCCGAGATTCGGCTGGGCATCGCCGCGGGCACCGAGGATCCGGCGCAACGCATTGCCGAGTTACGTCGCGCGCTGCAGTTGGTCGGCATCAACGACATCATCAGGGCGCGCCATCAGGCATGGGTGGCCTACTTCGAGGTGGTCAACGGCCTGCATGCGGACGCTTCGGCCGCGGAAGCGGCCGCGGCCGAAGCCGCCGCGACCGGTGATGTGGAAGCCCGGATCGTCAGCGCTACCGCGGTTGCCCTGAACGACTACCAGGACGGTTATGCGGTGCGCGCACTTCGGCGCATGGACGAGGTCGATGTATTGACGCGCGGGGGCAAGGCAAGCCTCGGCGGCATATATGCCGCCAAGCGGCGCGCAGGCCTGATTGTTTGCGTGGGCAGCTTGGAGGAGGCCAGCGTGCAGGTCGCCGAGGGCACCGAGAAGGCCCGTCGCGAACGCAACGCGATGGCGCTTCCCGGCTGGACCCATCTCGGCGGGATGGTTCATGCGGCGGCGGGTCGCTTGGCCGCGGCGCGCGACACCATCGAGGCGCTGCCTCGGCGTGAATGGGCCAACGGTACCGAGGTCAACGTTGAGCGCATTCTTGTTCTGGCTGAGGTAGCGACGCGAACAGGTGACCGAAAGTTATTGCAAGACTTGGTGTCTGAGTCGACAGCCCTGTATTCCAGCACCTCGCCCTTGCTGTCCGGCGGCGCGGCTTATGTGGTCGCCCTTGCCGCGTGGGACCGCGGCGACGTTGGCGACGCGGCGCGCTGGCTCGGCGGCAAGAACGCGCGTGTCATCACACCGCTGTGGCCTAACGTGTTCGATCAGCTGACGCTGACAGCGCGGGTGGCTTCGGCAGCCGGGGACGCCGGGCTGCGCGCGCGAGTGCTGCAGAGCATCGAGGTGCTGGAACGCGAGCGGCCCGGTGTGGCGTTGTTCGCGGCGGTCGCCCAGCAGGCCCGCGGAATCCTGGAAAGTGACGCCGATGCGCTTTTGGAGGCTGCCGGCGCGCTTAGTACGCGGCGTCCGCTTCTCCACGCCGGTGCCCTCGAAGACGCCGCTGGTGAACTCGTGCGCGCCGGACGCGATGCGGAGGCGATCGAGGGCCTCAACAAGGCGTTCGACACCTTTGTGCAATGCGAAGCGGTTGCAGATGCCCGTCGGGTCGGCCGCGAGTTGCGCCGATTAGGCGTGGAACGGCGCATCGTCGCCCAGCCGCGGGCGAAAAGGGGCTGGGACAGCCTCACCGACTCCGAGCTTACGGTAGTCAACCTCATCGCCCAGGGCGCGACCAACCGCTCCGTCGCGCAGCAACTGCATCTTTCCCCGCATACGGTGAAGACACACGTGCACAACGCGTTTGCCAAATTGGGAATTGCCTCCCGTGGCGAGTTGGCGCAGCTGATGCGCGGCTCCGATTGACCGGCGCCAAATACGGGACCGCCTAGTACTGCATCCATCCGGGCCTAAACATCAACCTCCGGGCGATGGTTTTGCGCTGGCCGCACGACGACCGTAGTAGTCGACCCTGATCACGTACTCCGCCGGCCCGGCGGTCCAGCTAGGCCAGACACCGTGCCGGTGAGCACACAAGCGAAAGACCGAGACAATGTTGAACACGACGCTTGGAGTGCAGCGACGGTCCCACACGCAGGCACCGCGGCGCGGCCGGAGGCGAACGCTGGGCACACGCCGATCACTGGCCTGCAACCGCACGGTTACCACGAGCGATGGCGTCTCGCTGTCCGTTCGGGACTGGGGATCTCACGCCGCCGGCCATACGGTCGTGCTCCTTCATGGTTTTTGCCTGAACAAAGAGTCGTGGAATATCCAGATGACGCAGCTAATTCGCCTCTGGGGCAACAATATCCGGATCATCAGTTACGATCATCGCGGCCACGGCGACTCCGGCGATGCGCCAATGCACACGTACCGGATCGACCGACTCGCTGACGACCTCGCCGAGGTGCTGGTGGCGCTTCGCGTTACAGGCCCTCTCACCCTGGCGGGACACTCGATGGGCGGAATGACAGCCTTGGCCTATCTACGCCGGCCAGCCAGCTCGCGTCCCGTTGAGCCGGAAAGCCTCGTTCTCGTCGCGACCGCCGCGGGGAGCCTTGGTTCACACGGCCTCGGTCGGCTGCTGAACACCCCGGCGACAAGCATGATCTACAACCTCGTACACCGCATGCCGCGCGCGGGGACCGATCAGGTTGTTCAATTGCTCGCCCGTCCGGTGTGCGCGGCACTGACCAGGCACGGCGGATACGGTGAATCCGCACCGAAATCGTTGGTGGCTATGTCCGCGGCCGCCGTCAACGCGACCCCGTCGGCGACCAAAGTCGGCTTCCTGCTCGGTCTGAGGGAGTACGACTGCTCTCAGACCCTGAGCTCCATCACGGCCAAGACAACCATCATCAGCGGAGGAGCGGACAAGCTCACGCCGATGTGGCATGCCCGCAAGTTGGCCGACGGTATCCCGGCGGCGACTCTCATTCACCGGCACGCCGCCGGGCACACGCTCTTGCATGAAGTCCCGCAGGTGGTCACCGAAGCGATCAGCTCCAGCGTCGCCGCCGACTATCACCATTTCAGGGCCGATGAAGCAGGCGCATGCGCGGCGTCAGACCCGCCGCCAGACGATGACTTTCCTATGAGCCATGCCACTTCGGCGCGTAATACATCACCCGTGGCAGGTGAGGAGCGAGTGTCGTGACCCGGTTGGTCCGGTTCCCCTTTGCGCACACGATTCACTGGGGATTACGCGATCCTCATGCTGACCGTTCGGCGGGCTGGGGCTGCGGCAAGCGCGTCTCAGCCCGCCGACCACCATGCAAAGTACCCAACATCACGACCCGCCGCGGCCGGCCGATCGCATCGCCGCAGTTGTTCGCCGCACGGATCGCCCTGAAGAACGAGAACCATTTCCCAGCAATGACTTTGATCGCGTCAGGCCTTCGTCTCACAGAGTTGCTCGGATGTCCCCACATCGCTGTCTCGAATGGGGTTCTTTGTCCGTCTGCACGCACACTTAGGCCGACGGGGTCGGGCGTGATTCACCTTCATGCGGCGGTCGGATTGACAGGGCTGTCAAATATCGAAGCCACTACGTATACACCGACCCGGTTCTAAACATCACCCGCTGGGCGATGGTGACCGCGCTCCCCCGCTGCCAACGTAGTCATTGGACTCTTGGAACGCCGTGACCGCGGCCGCTCAACCGGGAAGTGGCGCCGAGAGCAAACGACACAGCGGAATCGAGAAAACGATGATGAGCACACTGTTGGGGATGCTGATGATGTTGCCAGTCGTATTCGGCGTCGGTGGATACGTGTTGGTTACCCGACGACCATGAGCACCCCGGCGCTCTCACGGCGTTTCATGTTGAGACCTCGGTCACCCCATGTCGAGACGCGGAGTCATCGCATCGATGCGAGAAGAGGGAAATTGCGGTGAGCGGACACAGCATTAGCGTGGCTCGCGAGAAAACCGTTGTGCCGGTGGTGGGACGAGGGCCCGCCGGCCCAAACGGCCACCGGCGACGCACGCCGGAGGTCATCACGGGGAACGCATCTGACTCAACGGGTTCACGGCTACTGCCGGTCACGACGAGCCTGGCCGCCCCCGCCGGGACAAACTGGGATACCGAGACGCGAGCGCCCACTCCGGAGGCCTCAACACCGAGTTTTCCACCCCGGCTGGTGGATTCAACGCATTCGCGGAGTTCGGACATGACTGGGTCAGCTAACGACAGCGACAACGGGGTCGGAGAAGCCGCCGCCCGCACGATTCTCCTCGGCACCAAACTGCACGTCCCGGCCATTGCGGCCAAGCTCGTTCACCGCACCGCCTTGCTCGACGCACTGTCGGCGGGGCGCCGCTGCAAGCTGACCCTACTGAGCGCGCCGGCGGGATGGGGCAAGACGACATTGCTGGCGCAGTGGGCCCTGGCTGCGGGTGAGGACAGGCGATTTGGCTGGCTGTCACTCGATCCCGCTGACAGCGACCCAGTATGGTTTTGGATGTACGTGGTCGCCGCGCTGCAGAAGACCAATCCCGGGGTGGGGATTCGCGCGGTCGAACTCCTCGCGTTGGGCGCCGACCCAGTGCAGGTGGTTCTGCCTACGCTGCTGAATGATCTGGACACGATCGAAAGCCCGACGGCGCTCATCCTCGATGACTACCACTTGGTGGCAAATCGAGCAGTCCATGAACAGCTTGCGTTCTTTATCAGCCGGATGCCGGCGAATCTGCACTTGGTATTGGCCACCCGATCGGATCCGGCGTTGCCGTTGGCGCGACTCAGGGCGAGCGGTGAGCTTGCTGAGATCCGCACCGACGATTTGCGGTTCGGGGCTATCGAGGCGACCCATCTGATGAATGACGTGCTCGGACTGGACTTAGACCACGCAGATATTCAACTGTTGCACCAACGCACCGAGGGTTGGGCTGCCGGCCTCTACCTCGCCGCTCTCTCGCTTGCCGGACGCGCTGATGCCGCCGCGTTCATCCGGACGTTCGCCGGCGACAATCGCCATATCGTCGACTACTTGATGGCCGAGGTGCTCGACGGTCAGCCACCCCAGCTGCGCAGCTTTCTGTTACGCACGTCGATCTTGGGACGGCTGAGCGCTGCGCTGTGCGATGCGTTGCTGCAAACGTCTGGCTCAGCATTGGTGTTGCAGCAGATCGAACGTGAAAACCTGTTTCTGGTGCCACTGGACAGCTCGCGTAACTGGTATCGCTACCACCAGCTGTTCGGAGAGTTGCTGCGCACCGAACTGCGTCGCAGCGAGCCCGACCTCGTCGCCGATCTGCACCGACGAGCCGCAACCTGGTTTGAGAGCGAGGGCCTCATCGACGAGGCGGTCCGCCACCTGGTCGCCGGCGGTGATATCGCGCGAAGCGCAGACCTGATCGCCGCGGACTGGGTCGACGAATTCAACGGGGGCGGCGTCTCGACCGTCTCGGGCATGCTTGATCTGCTGCCCGAAGAAACCGTTCGACAGGATCCGAGGCTGAGCGTGGCCCGCGCGTGGATCGCCCTCAGCGTTGGTGAACTCGACGGCGCGGCCGAGTGGATCCGGACCATTGAAGGCCGACAGCCGGCCGACGGCGCGGATGACAGCGCTATCTGCGCTCAGGTCGTCGTGTTGCGCGCGATTCACTCGCTGAAGACGGCGGACGTCGGCGCGGCGCTGAACACCGCTCGGCGGGCTATCACCCTCGATCTCGCCGAAGGACCGCTGGGCCAATCCAGCGCCTACTGCTTATATGGAGCCGCGCTGTACTTCTCTGGCAGCACCCGTGAGGCGCAAGCCGCCTTCCGGCGGGCCGCACACCTGGCCGAGAAGGTGGGCGATCGTCGCGTCCGCACATACGCGTTGGGCCATTTGGCACTGATTTCGGCCGAAGATGGCCAGCTGGCGGACGCCGAACGTCAGATCCGCCGGGCCTCTGGCAGCGCCCGGGACCTGGCGGATCCGGAACACCTCGTCGACGTGATGGTGTCTCTCGCCACGGCCAAACTCCTCCGGGTGCGCGGTGACGCGGCTGCAGCACTCGCCGCCGCCGACATGGCCGTCATGTCCGCGCGCCAAGGAGGAGCAATCCCCGAGGTGATCAAGGCGCTGTCGATCAAAGCGGAGATCATCGAGCATCTCGGCGACCGCGAGACCGCCAGGGCAATCCTCGAGGAGGTCGGCACACTGGTGCGCGATTGCACGGACACCGGCATCGCCTCGACACTGCTGGCTCCGGCAGAGCGAAGGGCGGGCGTCGCGGTGACGTCGCGCCATGAGCGGTGCCCGGTCACTGAGGAGCTGACCCCCAAAGAGTTCGAGGTTCTTCGCCTGCTCGCAACCCGGTTATCGCGACGTGAAATCGGCGAGCGGCTATACGTCTCGCTCAATACCGTGAAGACCCACCAGCGCGCCATCTACCGCAAGCTTGGCGTCGAGCAACGCAGCTCGGCGGTCGGCCGGGCGCGAGAACTCGGCCTGCTGTAATCCGCCTTCCCGCCCCAAACCGGACCGGCCGGCCGGCCGGCCGGGAATCATCTCATCCGAGAACGCCTCCAGTGATCACCTCGGCGAGCCGACGGATGGTGCACCCGGGCGATCGAAGAGAATCCGTGCCGCAGGAGGTTTCCTCGTCGGCGTCTCACCCGGGTGAATTGTGCGCGCGGATGAAGACAGCTCGCCCACTGCGCAGAGATAGTGGTCACTGATAACCGCCTGGATCAACGTCTCGACCAACTGCGCCGCCAACCAAGGCGGTCAGTTCGGCACCGGCCATGCGGTGAAATGACACAGTCAGGACGGGAGACCGCATGTCACACAATGAGGCCACCACCACGTTGACCGGCGGCCGGGCAAGGCTTCGAGCGATTCACATGGCGCCCGTGGCCGCACGATACGGTCTGGTGATAGTCCTGGCCTGGTTCGGCGCCATGAAGTTCACTTACTATGAATCCCACGGCATTTCACATTGGGTGGCCAATAGCCCGCTCCTGAGTTGGGTGTACGAAATCATGTCGATCGACGCCTTTGGTCGCTTGAACGGATCAATAGAATTGATCACCGCAGCATTGCTTGCCGTCAAGCCGTGGTTCCCGAAGGCGTCCGTGGTGGGCGGCCTATTCGCCTCACTGTTCTTCGTGATCACGCTGAGTTTCATGATCACCACTCCCGGAGTCGGCGAGGCGTCTGCTGGCGGCTTTCCCGTTCTGTCCGCCGACGGGGAATTCTTGATGAAGGACATTGCGCTCATCGGCTTGGCGCTCTGGCTGCTTGCGGACTCGATCGACGCCACCCGCGGACAGGCGGAGCCGGTCAAACGGACTGACACATTCTGCGGATGAGGTTGCCGCTCACTCGGTGTTACCGCTGGCGGCTGTACCGGTAAAAGCCGAATCCAGGGCGTGATTAACGATGGGTGAGGGTGTCGTATTGACGGGCGCGTGCGCACTAGTGAGCGCCGCGGCGCGCGGGACGCGTCCGACGGGCAGCGCGTCGATCATGGTCACCGCGAAGGTGTTAGCCGAGATCGATCTTCTGATCGCCAAGTGTTGCGTCGATATCATCGGGGCCACCCCCTCCGGCTCCCGGTTCGCTCAACGCAGGTATGAGATGGTCACGGCCCCGATCCGATTGGATACGATCAGCGGTGATCCGACGGTGGTTATCCGCTACACCGGTATCGCCGAACGCACTGAGCTCGCGGTGTCCCTGCGGTTCGAGGCCGAAGACCGATTCACACCGCGCACCTTGACATTTCATCATGATGTCGGAGGGGTCTGCCTCACCGCACAATCACCAGTGGTCACCAGACGAATGCCGCTGCGCCGGTTCCGTTCCGTCTGAACGCATCGCACGAATCACCCGGGCGAGCAGATAGCTGGGTGATGACGATTCACCCCGCGTGCGGACATGCTTATCGAAGAGCAGATGTCGCCGGGTTCATGGCCACACAGCGGGGCGCAGCCTAGGCCCACGTAGGTGGCGACTGGACCGGAAGCATAGCCAAAAACGAGTCGTCCAGCCGCCGCCGGCGGAGCCCGGGAAGGAAACCAACACGTGGGCACAGGTTTTGAGACCAAAGAGACTATCGACCCAGGTGGTTTCTGACATGAAACGTGCCCTGGCCCGATTGGCGTCGTCGACGACTCTTCACCCGGCGAGTTGCATTTCGCGTGCGCAATCGCGTCCCACGAATTCCGGGCCGACCATCTCCGATGAAGACATGGCGTGGCTACTGGCCGATGCGGTGACGTCGGGTCTGACCGGCTACGAACGCACGCTTGTCTTCGTCGAGTTGGGATGCGGGGAAGGCTATCTCGCGATCAAGCGCATCCTCACCACGCTCTTGTCAAACCCGATCCCGTTGCCGGTATCGATATTCTCGAAGCTGGCGGTCTGGCTGAATAGCTACGCCGGCAACCCAGAGGAATCACAACTGCGCATGATGCTTGACGTCATTCGACTGCAGCAGTTCAAGGCGGTTTAGGTGGTGTGCGTCAGAATCGCCTCGAATAATCTCGGGAAGCGTGGCCGGGTGAGCCGGCGGGATGGCTCACCTCACCCACACGAGGCCTTGCGGACCCGATGCATTCGAAAAGTACGACGATGACTGAGGCCTATGTGTTGGGGGGTGTACGGACCCCGTTCACCCGCTATGGCGGCACGCTGTCGGGTATTCGGGCCGACGACCTGCTGGGCATGACGATGAAGGGCGCGTGTGACCGGCTGGGTGTGCCGCTCGATGCCGTCGAGGACATCGTGGCGGGGTGCGTGAACCCGGCTCACGAGGGCATGGGCGACATCGCCCGCTGGGCGGCGTTGGCCGCGGGGTTTCCTGACACCGCGGCCGGGGCCACCGTGAACAGATTTTGCGGATCATCGCTCAGCGCGGCGGTGACGATCAGCCATGCGATCAAGGCCGGCGACCTCGGGCTAGGTATCGCCTGTGGCGTCGAGTCGATGTCGCGGTCGGGGTGGGCGTTGATGAAGGGCGAAGCCGCGTTCAGCCCCCGAGGTCCGGTTGTCATGCTCGACACCATGTGGAGCGGTGCTGGAGGACCGCCCAATGCGGTACTACTGGCCCGCAACGCTTACATCAGCATGATCGAGACCGCGCAAAATGTCGCCGACCGCTACTCGCTGAACCGCGAGGAGATCGACGCCTTTGCGCTGCGATCCCAGCGACGCGCCAAGGCCGCTCGTGATCGAGGTCGACTGGCCAAAGAGATTATGACCGTGACGATCCCAGCGACAAAGAAGGCGCCCGCCCGCCTAGCAGAACATGACGAGTTCATCCGCGATGACACCACCGCTGAGGTGCTGGCGGCTTTACCGGCCCAGCCCGGAACGACTCAAATGACCGCGGCCAACTCCTCGCCTTTGAGTGATGGCGCCAGTGCCGTCGTCATCGCTTCCGGAGAGCGAGCCAGCGAACTCGGCATCGAGCCGTTAGCCCGAGTGATATCGAGCGCGGTCTATGGCATCGATCCCCTCATTATGGGGGTGGCCCCCGCATGGGCGATTCCGGCCGCGATCCGCCGGGCCGGGCTTGTCCCCGAGCAGATCGACGTGTGGGAGGTGCATGAGGCGTTCAGCGCCCAGGCACTCGGCGTGTTGCGGGAATTACCAAACCAGCTGGACGGTTTCGTGGTTCCCGATGACAAGCTGACACCCAATGGTGGCGCGGTGGCGATCGGACACCCCTTCGGGGCTACCGGAGCTCGCTATCTGCTGACGTTGGCGATCGAATTGGCTGAAAGAGGCGCCCGTTACGGGGTGATTGGGGTCTGCATTGGCTCGGGCCAGGGAGTAGCGGTGGTCTTGGAAAGCGTTGCTGCCGCGGAGTAACAACGCGCGAACGACCGAACGGCCGCGCCCGCCGGTCACCCTCACCCGGGTGAATCGGTGACGAGGGCGATGACATCTCGCCCGGCTCGGCGACACTCTGGTCGATAAAGAGTTGCGGATGCTTCTACGCAGGTCGCGGCTCTCGGGCAAGCCGCCGTGTCTCACCGATGGTTCGCACTGACACCGCGGCCAAACCGCAAGCATGTCGGACGAAAAAGAAGGGGCACTAACCGGTGAACCCCAGAACAGCACTGCGACTTTGCGATAGAGCGTTGCCGCGCCATCGTCTCACCAGTCAGGTCGCGCGCAATGTCATCGCCATCGAACATTTCGTGGCGGTCCCAGCCGATTGAGTGGGACGAACAGCCGAGTCGGATGCCGATGTGCCTGGGAAGGTTTCGGCGCCGGCGACCGACGATCTACTTATCACCCAAGGAAGGCACCTCGCGATGAGTGCACCAGTACCCCCGGAATATGACCTGGTGGTCGTCGGCGCCGGCTCGGGCGGATACGTCGCTGGCATCCGCGCAGCCCAACTCGGCTTGGCCGTCGCCATCATCGAAGAACGCTACTGGGGCGGGGTCTGCCTCAACACCGGCTGCGTGCCGTCAAAAGCCTTGCTGCGCAACGCCGAGATCGCCTCCATCCTGAAGCACCAGGCAGACGAGTTCGGCATCCGCGGCAACATCCACCTCGACTACGCCCGTGCCGTGTCACGCAGCCGCGAAGTCGCCGACGCCCGGGTGCGTGGCGTGCACTTCCTCATGCGCAAAAACAAGATCACCGAAATCGACGGGCGCGGCCGCTTCACCGGAGCCCACACACTCGACGTCGAGCTGCGTGACGGCGGCACGAGCACCCTCCGCTTTGACAACGCCATCATCGCCACTGGCTCACGAGTGCGGACGCTGCCCGGGATCACCCTGAGCGAGAACATCGTGACCTACGAACAGCAGATCCTCGATGCGACGACACCCGAGTCCATCATCATCATCGGCGCCGGCGGAATCGGCATGGAATTCGCCTACATCCTCGACAGCTACGGCGTCGACGTCCAAATTCTCGAGTACGCTGACCGCGCACTCCCCAACGAAGACACCGACGTCTCCAAGGAACTGACCCGCCAGTACCGACGCCGCGGCATCCCCATCCACACCAATACCCGGGTGGACGCGGTGATCGACCAAGGCGACCGCGTCACCGTTACCCACACCGACGGCAGCGGCCACACCACCTCAGTCGACGCCGCCCGCGCGTTCATCTGCATCGGATTCTGCCCCAACGTCGAGAACCTCGGCCTCGACAGGCTCGGCGTGCACCTCACGACGAGCGGGGCAATCGACATCGACGACTACATGCGCACCTCGGCTCCCCACATCTTCGCGATCGGCGACGTCACCGCCAAAGTGCAACTGGCCCATGTCGCTTCGGCCCAGGGAATCGTCGCCGCCGAGACCATCGCCGGCGCGCCGACCATGCCCTTGGACTACCGCATGATGCCACGAGTGACGTTCTGCCAACCCCAAGTTGCCAGCTTCGGTTACACCGAAGACCAGGCCCGCGCCACCGGCCGCGATATTCGCGTCGCCACGTTTCCCATGCAGGCCAGCGCAAAGGCGCACGGCCTCGGCGAACGGGCGGGCTTCATCAAACTCATCGCCGACGCCGCGCACGGCGAGCTACTCGGAGCCCACCTCGTCGGTGCCGAAGTCAGCGAGCTACTGCCCGAGCTCACCGCAGCCCAGCTCTGGGACCTGACCGCCACCGAGCTGGCCCGCAACGTGCACACCCATCCCACTCTGGGTGAGGGACTACAGGAGTGCTTCCATGCACTCACCGGACACGCCATCAACCTATGAGGCCGTTGCTCACGGTGCTCATCGAATCCCTCCTCTTCATCTGTCCTGAACTGTGTCCGTCCGCGACGTCGCCAGCGAAATACGCCGTAGTGAAAAGCGCTTCGATAGATCTCTCTTCATGAAGCCGGACGTAGCTGTCCGGTTCATCCGGCCGGTTTCCCCTTTACATCCGTCAACAAAATTGAGATTGCGCCCTTGGCTTCGAAGATTGCCAGGTGAATACGATCGGAGCTCTCGTGTCCGTGCTGTCGTAGCACAGCCTCGAGATCGGCAGTGGTCATTCCGCATCGACGAAGGTTGCGTCGGTCGACGTGTCCGTTGCGGATCAGCACTTTGAGAGGCGGATCGATGACACGTCGAATCGCCGGAATGAAGCGCAATCTCGCTAGTACAGCGTGGGCGACGAGAAGACTGATGAGCGCCGAGGTTGCGTTCAGCCATGAGCTATCGCTGGCGGTTGCAGCCCGACCGACGATGGCTCCGGCCGCCACCGCAGCGATCCAGTCGAATGGCGCAAATTCGGCGAGGGTCCGGCGCTCCATGAAACGAAAGAGGATTGCAGCGGTGAGGAATAGCGCCGAGGCTTTGACGGCCGCATCGACCGCGCCGGGCGGGTCACCAATCAGGGAATGAAATATTCGGTCCACCCGTGCCTCCGACCTCGCGACTGAGTGCAGACGTCTACTTCCTGCCCGAGTCGACGATCGCGACGACCTCGATCTCGACACGCTGGCCGGGCAATGCGAGCGCTTCAACGCCTAGCGCGGTCCACAGCGGCATACTCGCGCCGAATCGCTTGCGGAACTGGTCCACCATCACCGCCATATGTTCAGTCCCAATGGAATCAGGGGTCGTGGGGACATGGTAGGAGTGGACGTTCACGACGTCGCGCCAGCTGGCGCCGGCCTCAGCGAGCGTCTTTTCAACGTTGTCGCACGCCCGGACTATCTCCTCCTCCAGGGGTGTGGCCGGCATGGCGAAGTCCGCGTCCCAGCCACCTTGGCCGGAGATCTCGATGCGATCACCGATGCGAAGAGCTTGGCGGTAGTGGTTTCGAGTGCGGGCTAGCTCGCCGTACCCGGGGGTGTCGAAGAACTCGAGTTCAGCCATGCTTCGGCCTCTTCTCCTCGTCGATTGTTGCCTTGCGACCGATCTGCTTGTCCGAACAGGACGGTCGGTCCGGGGCCCACAACCCGGATCCAACGACAACTATCCGTCGGCGTGGGGTGAGGTGTCCTCATCCGGCTGGGTAATTCACCCGGGTGGAAACCGGCGCATGGCGTGGACGCCGCCGCAGTCGCCCCATCGCATCCACGATGTCGGCGGTACCCACGCGGCGGGCAAGTGCGTCGAGGGACTCCATCAGGGGGCCGGGATCGGGACACGCCAAGACTGGGCACCGCGGAAGTCGAGCCACACTTCGGTGGGCGTTCGCACCAGGCGGGCAAGGACGTCTCCGCAGCATGGACAACGCACCACGATGCCGGGTCCGCGTTGATAGACGTGACATTCGGCGAAGGCCCTGGCGCAACCGCATTTCCCACAAGTCAACGTCGCGGTGGTGACGTCGAATCCCAGTACTTCTGCGAAGACGCCCGCGGCCGCGTTACCGTCGACGTGCGTTGGTTCGGTCACCACTTCTCGCTTTCGGATTGGCTGCTCGGCCCGAACCGCTCGGTCCGGATCGCTGACGGTTGATGCCCCTGCTCGATCAGCATCGCGGTGACCGATTCTACGAATCCCGTTGGACCGCAGACGTATACGCGTGTGCCGACGATTGACGCCCACTCGGATGCCATGTCAGCGATACGGACCCGCCCCGGCGGCCGAGTCGCCTCCGCTGGGGCCACGCGGGTGTAGACCAGCCCAACCTGCAGCCAGCCGCATTCGCGCTCGAGCCGGCTCAGCTCTTGGGCGTAGTACACGTCGCCGGGACTGCGCACCGAATAGACCAGCCGAAAGTCGGCGCTGCCCGCCACTACCCGCTGTCGAAGCATAGCCATCAACGGCACGATTCCCGATCCGCCGCCGATGAGCAGAACCCGAGCGGCGTCGTCGTCAGGCTGCCAGACGAACCAGCCGCCGATGGGTCCTCGGAGTTCGACCTCGTCTCCGGCGACAAGCCCGACGAGGTAGGGTGAGACTTCCCCATCGGGAATCTGCTGCACGGTGAGCTCGATGCGCTCACCGTCGGGTGGTTTGCTCAGCGAATAGCTGCGTTGCGCGGTGTACCCGTCTGCGGCGGTCAGCTTGAGATCAATGTGCTGCCCCGCCAAGTGGCCGCCCCAGCCCGGCACGGTCAGCTCTATCGTGTGCGCAGACTCCGTCTCGGGCTCAGAGTCCACCACACGCGCGACTCGCCACCGTAACTTCGGTCTCAGGTGACCATCCACAACCGTCGTCAATCCCCGGCGTAGCGTTGTTCTTGCCACGGGTCGCCGTAGTTGTGGTAGCCCAACCCCTCCCAGAATCCCGGTATGTCGCGGTCGCGCAGCTCGATGGATCTCACCCACTTCGCGGACTTCCAGAAGTACAGGTGCGGCACCAACAGTCGTGCCGGCCCGCCGTGCACCGCGCTAAGCGGTGCGCCCTGGTAGACATAGACGATCCAAGCCTTCCCGCCGAGAAGGTCGCCCAACGGAAGATTGGTGGTGTATCCGCCGTAGGAACCGACCAGTGCGAATCTGGCGGTGGTGTCGATCGATTCGAAGAGCGTGTCCAGGGAGACGCCTTCCCACTCGGTATCCAGCTTGGACCAGGTGGTAACGCAGTGAATGTCCACGGTGAGCCGCTCACTGGGCAGGAGTTTGAGCTGGGCCCAGGTCCACGAGTGTTCAGCGCCGCGCTCGTCGCGAATGGTGAATCGCCAGTCATCAAGATCGATCCGCGGAGTGGGTCCCGCTTGCAGGACAGGGAAGTCCACGGTCAAATGCTGCCCGGGCGGGAGCTCACGCACCGACTCGCCGCGTCGTCCGCGAAAGCCCTTGTTGACGATGGTCATTGGTGTTCACCACGCTGCTTGCTGAATGTCATTCCGCGCCGGCCGCCTTCGGTAGCTGGACGACTGCGCCGGCCGTGTATTCGGCGTCAGTGCCCGGATCGAATCCCATCGACAACACGGTGCGGGGGAAGAAGACGTCGGTGAGGTACGCCAGCGCGACTGCCCAGCGGTTGACGAGCCGGGGAAGCGCATAAAGGTGGTAGGCGCGGGCGACAAACTTCGCGGCATAGCCCGATAGGTGGATGCCCAGCGGGTTGGCGACGGCGTAGCGTGGACCCAAGTCGACCACCATGCCCTGATCGCTGTGGCGGTAATCCTTCCGCACACCGTAGCCGAGGCTGGCGGCGACGTTGCGGGCCAACGTCTTACCTTGCCGACTCGCATGCTGGGCGGTGGGCGGGGCGATCTTGCCCGGCTGGGTAAGGTCCGGGACCGCGGCGGCGTCGCCCGCGGCAAAGACCTCGGGATGACCTGGTACCTGCAAGTCGGCCTGCACTTTCAGCCGGCCCCGTTCCGTCTCCAAGCCCAGTGTGGCGATCAGCGGTGACGGGGTCACGCCGGCCACCCACGCCACGGTGTAAGTGTCGATGCGTGAATCATCGCTGAGCACAACATGATCGGCGTGGACCTCCTTGATGGTCGTCCCCAGCCGCACGTCGACCCCGCGAGAGCGCAGCACACGCATCGCCGCGTCGCCGAGCTTCTGCCCCAGCTCGGGCATGACTCGGTCCGCCAAGTCGAGCAGCACAAACCGCACAGAGGCCCCATCGAAACCCATTTGCTTCGCCGCTGCGTCGGCGAGCGCGCGCAGCTGCGCCGTCAATTCGGAACCGGAATACGACGCACCGACAACGACAATCGCGCGGCGCGCTGCGGCGCGTGCCTCGTTTTCGTCGACCTGAGCCAGTTCCAACTGCTCGATCACACGATCACGAAGATACAGCGCCTCGGCCGTCGACTTCAGACCGTGCGCGTATTTGGCCAAACCCGGCGTATCCAAAAGCCGGGTCACCGAGCCCGGTGTTAAGACCAGCCGATCCCACGACAGCGTCCCTCGCCGACCCTCCGGATCGGTGAACGACAGTAGACGCCGATCGAAGTCAACGCTATCGACCAATCCACGCACCGCCCGCACGCCCGTCAGCGTTCCGGCCAGCGGGACACAGACAAACCGGGGGTCCACCAGCCCACCGGCCACATCCGCCAGCAACGGCGTGTACTGCAGATAATCGACCGCCGAAACGATGGTCACCCTCACATCCGAGGCGCGCGCCTTATCAAGCCGTCGGGCCAGTCGCCGCGCGCACTCGAAACCGGCGAAGCCGCTGCCGACGATCACAACCGAGGTGGTCGGTGGCGCCTTCTGCGGTTGACGGCGGTCCGAGACCGGCTTCATATCTCTTCTCCTGTTTGGCATCTGGGTGGCGACGTGGTGTTGACGATCGATCGCACGACGTTGTCGTGCTCCTCGGTGACCACGCGACTGCGGCGCGGTAGACAGCTGTGGAGATATCCAGCACGAGCATCGCCCGACGCCAACGATCTGTCATCACTCCTCAGGCCGATTCACCCGGGTGATAATGCTCAATCCGGAATCCGGCTACACCGAATCGACTGCTCGTGCGGGCTGAGTGACGCGTGCTTCGAGGGAGTGCGAGCGGCGCACCTCGTCGACCTGGTGAATTCGTGCATCAGTCGA
The DNA here is from genome assembly GCF_001666915.1 of Mycobacterium sp. E3339. Lineage (NCBI taxonomy): Bacteria > Bacillati > Actinomycetota > Actinomycetes > Mycobacteriales > Mycobacteriaceae > Mycobacterium > Mycobacterium sp. E3339. Next base: position 53,316 of record NZ_LZIZ01000253.1, read on the forward strand.
GCTCGGAGCGGGCTACGAGCCGGCGGGCCACCTCGGTGATCGAACCGGACAGCGACGGATATACCGCAAGCGTCTGCGCCAAATCATCGACGGTAATGCGGTTTTGAACAGCGATCGCGATCGGTAGTATCAACTCGGAAGCGATCGGCGCGACCACCACGCCGCCGATTATCACGCCGCTGTCCTGTCGGCAAAATAGCTTGACGAATCCCTGATGCAGCTCCGACATTTTCGCCCGCGCATTGGTTTTCAACGGCAGCATAATGATGCGGGCCTGAATGGACCCCTGGTCGATCGCGGCCTGCGAGACACCGACCGCCGCGACCTCCGGGTGGGTGAACACCGTCGCCGCAACGGTACGCAATCGCAGCGGATTCACGGCCTCACCGAGCGCGTGATACATCGCGATGCGGCCCTGCATGGCTGCAACGGAGGCCAACGGCAAAAGACCGGTGCAGTCCCCCGCCGCGTAGATGCCCGCGACCGATGTGCGCGATACGCGATCGACTGCAATGTAGTCGCCGGGCCCTGATCCGATGCCCACACGCTGTAGGCCTAGCCGGCCGGTGTTGGGGACTGACCCGAGTGTCATCAACGCGTGGGTGCCTTCGACCGTTCGCCCGTCGGCCATTGTCACGAGCACCCCGCCGTCGGTGCGCCTCACGGATTTTGCCCGGGCGCCCTTGATTACTTCGACGCCACGTTGGGCGAAAGATTCCTCGAGCACCTGTGCGGCGTCGGCGTCCTCGTGCGGCAAAACCCGGTCGCGGCTCGCTACCAGCGTTACCGCCACACCCAACTCGGTGTAGGCATTGGCGAATTCGATACCAGTCACCCCGCAACCCACCACGATAAGGTGGTCGGGCAGCGAGTCCAGGTCATAAAGCTGGCGCCAGGTCAAGATCCGCTCGCCGTCGGGGTGTGCCGACGGCAGGATCCGGGGGCTGGCGCCGGTGGCGATCAACACGACATCGGCATCGCGCACCGTCGTACTGCCGTCACGCGCGGTGACTTTGACGCGGTGGCGCGCCAGACCGGGAGCCGCATCCACCAATTCGCCGCGGCCGGCGATCAACTCAACGTCCACAGCCAGCAGCTGGGCCGTGATATCCACCGATTGCTCAGCGGCGAGCGCCTTGATCCGCTGGTGGACTTCTGCCAAACAAATCTTGGCGTCGTCGACGTGGGCGTCAAAACCCAGCCTGGTCGCCCGCCGCAGTTCGGTGCGCAGCCCCGTCGAGGTGATAAAGGTCTTCGACGGCACGCAGTCACACAACACCGCGGCACCGCCGACCCCGTCGGAATCGACAACGGTGACGCGCGTTACGGCAGGACCTCGTGCCGCCGCTACTAGCGCTGCCTCATAACCGGCCGGGCCACCGCCAAGGATCACAATGCGGGTTACCACGGCTCAGATTTCACCCACTGGCCGCACGGTAGGTCATCGGAGACGCCATACCTCACCCGCGCTCGTCGTCGACGACGATATGCATGGCGGCTTCCTCCGCCGAGGCGGCGCCGCCGTCGATGCCGACGTCGTGGGCAAGGTAATCCGCACCCGGATCAGCTGGATCGACGTCGAAGGCGACAAGCCGGCCTGCGCGCATATCGCCGACCTGATCGTCGATGGGCTCACCGTCGCTGTCGGCGCTATCACCAATCCCGTCGCCATCCCACTGGTCGGTCACGTCGGGCACCTCACGGGCCAGTCGGCGCGCAAGACTTTCATGGGTGCGCGCTTCCCTCGCGGTCAGTCCCCACGCTCGCAGTTCGCGGGGGCGTTCCGGAGGCGAGTAACCTTCGTCGAGGTCGATGCCCGTCTGTTCTGAGTCCAAGCTTTCTTCTGGCTCGAGCAGATGGGCCTGCACATCATCGAATTCAGAAATCCCCACCCGGCACCGTCTCCGTTCCGTAACTGCAAAGGTTTCGACAACAACACACAGCTGCACAGCCATCGACGTCGTGATCATGGCGCGCAGAAGGGTGAGCTGTCGTCGTCCACCTCGGTCGATCACCCGGGTGATCTGGCGGCCAACTTGACCTGGCAGCGGCGCGGGCGCTCATCCGGATGAAATGTCCCGGTGGGTGATGACTGCTCACCCCGCGGTGATCGATGCTGGCACCAGGTTGGCAAGCGCAGGTGCTGTGGAGGTTAGATGCGATGACAGGCGCACGTGCAGCTAGCGGCTCACGCACTTGGTTGGCGCAGTCCGTGAGACGCCGGCCCGTCGAGCAGGACAGGCCTTGCCTCGCGCCCGCGGCCTGCTTGGCTGGTGCGCGCGAGGGCGAGCCACGCTCCACGCCACTACATTTCGCGATAGCGGGAGAATAACGTGGGTTACGTACGAGCCGAATCGACGAAGGCGCCAGCCGGCGCGCTGAACGCTCAGTTTGAAAGCGCCATCACCCCGCTCCTTGAGCCGCTGTATCGGCACGCTCTTCGAATGACCTCCAATCGAGCGGATGCGGAGGATCTGGTGCAAGAAACGCTGCTCAACGCGTATGCCGGTCTCGGGTCATTCGAGCCCGGGACGAACCTCAAGGCATGGCTGCGGCAGATCATGACCAACACTCATATCAGCAGTTATCGGCGGCAAAAGCGCCGTCCCGCCCAGCATCCGGCTGGTGAGATCACCGATCAACAGCTCGTGGTCAATGCCCCCTGCACCCATCGGTTCCTACGGTCGGCCGAGGACCAGGCGCTCGAGATGCTGCCAGACCCCTACCTCAAGGCTGCAATGATGCTCTTGCCTGAGCAGTTTCGCATCGCGGTGTATTTCGCCGACATTGCGGGATACACGTATAAAGAGATCGCCGTCCTGACGGACACCGGACCAGGAACCGTAAGTTCCAGGCTCAATCGCGGCCGAAAACAGTTGCGCGATTTGCTATCCAGCTCGCCAACTAATCACGAGGCGAGGGTAGCGAGTTGATGCTGCTCGACCGGTAGATCAGCTGGCCCGATGAACACAACAAGCGCTCAGCACACGGCAAGCATGGTTAGCGTTGAACCGACCGCGACCAGGAGGCAGCGAACTTGGACACCCCGTCGCGTTCCAGGAGAGCGAACACATCGTGCAGGTCGATGCCGAGGGCGGTCAGCCGGTCGAACACCTCCTGGGCCTGCGCCGCCTTGCCGGTCACGATGTCACCGACGACGACGCCGTGATCGGCGACCGCCTCCAGCGTGGGCTCTGGAATCGTGCTGACGGTGTTGGGCGCCACCAGTCCGGTGACGTACATCGTGTCGGGGTAGGCGGGGTTTTTCACTCCGGTGGAGGCCCACAGTGGTCGTTGCAGGCGAGCACCCGCGGCGCGCAACGCCGCGTAGCGCGGCTCGGCTTCGAAGACCTGCTGATAGGCGGCGTAGGCCAATCGGGCGTTGGCGATGCCCGCCTGTCCCCGCAGCGCGAGCGCCTCATCGGTCCCGATTGCCTCGAGTCGCTTGTCGACTTCGGTGTCCACCCGGGATACGAATAATGATGCTACCGAATGGATTTGGGATAGGTCGGTGCCCGCGTGCCGGGCGGTTTCGATGCCGGCCAGATAAGCGTTCATGACCGCCCGGTAGCGTTGGACGGAAAAGATCAGCGTCACGTTGACACAAACACCCTTGGCCAACGCCGCGGTGATTGCGGGCAGACCGGCGGCGGTGGCCGGTATTTTGATTAGCACGTTGGGCCGGTCGACAATCTTGGCCAGCTCGACCGCCTGCGTGACTGTCGCATCGGTGTCGTGCGCGAGCGACGGGTCGACTTCAATGGACACTCTTCCGTCGACGCCGCCGGAACCTTCCCATTGTGGACGCAGGACATCGCAGGCCGCCCGGACGTCGTCGGTGATCGCCGTGCGGACCGCGGTGTCGATGTCCGTGCCGCGGGCCGTCAGCTCGGCGATCTGGCCATCGTAGGCGCGGCCGTTTGCAAGTGCATGCTCAAAGGTGGACGGGTTAGTGGTCACGCCGACAACGCTTCTCGTGTCGATAAGCTGTCGCAGCTTGCCGGATTGCAGCAGACCGCGGGACAAGTCGTCCAGCCAAACCGACACTCCCGCCGCCGACAACGCGGCCAGGTTCGGGTTCTGAGTCATCCCGTCGCCGCCGCTCGCCCATCGCTGGGCCGCGGTAGAACCCACCCCACGGCGCATGCTGTGCCAGAACGCACCAGCGGCGCGTACGCGCTCAACAGCACCTGCCAATGCGGCGGGGCTGTCGCCCTGTCTTGTGTTACCGAGCCCATGTCGTTGCTAAGCCGGCTTGTCGCGTCCAGCCGCCGCGGCCTTTGCCCCGTCACCGCGGTTGGGTACCGTCCAATCGGGGCGGACGTAGTGGCAGGTGTAGCCCGATGGGTAGCGCTGCAGGTAGTTCTGGTGTTCGGGTTCGGCTTCCCAAAACTCACCGGCCGGGTTCACCTCGGTGACGACTCTGCCGGGCCACCTCCCGGAATCCTCGATGTCGGCGATGGTTCGCGTTGCGATTCGCTTTTGCTCGTCGTCCAGATAGAAAATTGCCGACCGGTAACTGGTTCCGACATCATTGCCCTGACGGTTCTTGGTGGTCGGGTCGTGGATCTGGAAAAAGAATTCCAACAGCGCCCGATAATCGGTCTGGTCTGCGTCGTAGGTGATTTCGACTGCCTCGGCGTGCCCGGGGTGATTGCGGTAGGTGGGGTGTGTGTTGCTGCCACCGGTGTAGCCGACACGGGTGGTCACCACGCCGGGCTGCGCGCGGAAGAGGTCCTCCATGCCCCAAAAGCACCCGCCCGCGAGAATAGCGATCTTGTCGTGCCCGGTCATGATTGTCGCTCGCCGACGCTTTGGGCCTGTTCCGATACGTCGTTCGCGAACAATCGCAGATATCGTCCATAACCCTGGGCTTCCAGGTCATCGCGGTGGATGAATCGCAGCGATGCCGAGTTGATGCAGTAGCGCAGGCCGCCCGCTTCTCGGGGGCCGTCCGTGAATACGTGCCCCAGATGACTGTCGGCATGGGCGGAGCGCACCTCGACCCTTTGCATGAAGTGGCTAAGGTCGCGCCTCTCAACCAGGCTGTCCGAGTCGATCGGCCGGGTGAAGCTGGGCCAGCCACTTCCGCTGTCGAATTTGTCCACCGAGGCGAAGAGTGGTTCGCCAGAAACAATGTCGACGTAGATGCCTGGTTCATGGTTGTCGCAGTATTCGCCTGTGAACGGAGGCTCCGTGCCGCTCTCCTGGGTGACGTGGTATTGCTGGGGGCTGAGCGCGTCGACCGCGGCAGGGTTCTTGCGGTATTGGTGTGACATCTGGTCTCCTTCGTTCGGGCAGGCTTGTTTAGTTGCGCCCGGCCATGATGCCGCCGTCGACGTTGAGAATCGCACCGGTGACCCAGCTGGCCGCATCAGACAGCAGATACGTCACTGCGTTGGCCACGTCGGCAGGGTTCCCGACTCGTCCCAGCGGATGAAGCGGCGCGAAAGCGGCAAGCGTGGCGTCGATCTCGTCCTTCGGGATGAAGCCCTCGTAGAGCGGGGTCTTGACCACAGCTGGCGCCACCGCGTTGACGCGAATGTTGTGGCCGGCGAGCTCGATGGCCAGGTTGTGGGTGAGCGCATGCAGGCCGGCCTTTTGCATCGAGTAAACCGACGAAGGAGTCAGACCGATCGCCTGGTGTGCCCACATGCTGCCGATGTTGACGATGGACCCGCCCTCCCCCTTGGCGATCATGCCCGCGACAACGGTCTGCGTCAGGAAGAACAGGGCATAGTTGAGCTCCATGTACGAGTCATAGGTCGGCGCGTCATATTCGAGAAACGGCTTGGGGATGAAGAATCCGGCCGCGTTGACGAGCAGCGTCGCATCGCTGTGGTTCTCGGAAAGTGCGCGCTGAACATCGGCGACCGCGGTGCGATCGGTCAGCTCCGAGGTGATCCCCCACGCCTGGCCGCCTTCGCCCGTCAGTTCGGTCACCGTGTCATCCACACGGTCTTTCGACCGTCCGATGATCACCGCGCTACCGCCGTGGCGCATGACGTCAACGGCGACCTGCCGGCCCATACCGGCGCTGCCCCCGACGACGACGACCTTCTTGGAATCGAAGTGCATGGTGAGACCCTTCTGTTAATCGTTCTCGACGGCTCGCCGCTGGGCCATCGCCTTTGCCCGGCAACGCGATTTGTAGCCTTGGCGTCGACGTCCGGCGCCCCGATGTCAAAGTCGAACTGCCGTCGAGTCTGCTGCGTCGCGGGGTGAGCCGTCATCACCCCTGCGTCGATTCACCCGGGTGAGTGGATCCCCGAGGCCAACATCGACTCCGCGGGGACGCTCAGAGGCCGGCTATGTCTGCTGACTTATGAATGCGCAGTGGGTAATTCAGCGTGGCCGCAATCACCGAGGGGGTAGGCTTGCCTAGAGTCTTGGCGATGCTCACGACAAGATGCGGAGCAAAGCGATGGCGAATGTCGTTCACCAAGTAGGCCGCCATATCCCCGGCAGTCAATTCCATTGCGGGTGACGCACCATCAATTGCGACGTGGCGGTACAAGAATGATGGCGCCGGCGAGGTAGTTACTTGATCCCGTGATGTCGAAGCCCTTGAGAAGACAGTGAAGGAGCGTCAAACATGTACGGGCCAGATGAAGAAGTAGTGCTGATCACCGAGGCCGTGGCTTTGCCGGGCAAGGGAGACGACCTGCGACGCGCGTTCGTTGGGTTAATTCCTCCGTCGCTGGCCGAAGGAGCCGTTAGCACCTTTAGGCTGCACGAAGATCGCGATCGGCCGGGGCATTTCACACTTTATCAGCGGTTCCGCAACCAGCACGGGGTCGACCTCCACGTTCAAACCGATCATTTCGCGCTCAGCGTGGAAGCCTTGTCACAGTTTGCTCAGGACGGCGAGGCCCAGACCACCTTCTACCGGGTGGTGAGTGGCTGAGCCTCCAGATGTCGCGACAAAAGCTTGGCCAACTTCCTGCTTAGGTTACATCCAGGCTAGGCCGCTTACGGAGCCTGCGCACACGCCGGCTCTGGCAGATCAAGGTCCGCTTTGTTTAGTCGATAGACCTCAAGGGTCAGGTTGTAGTACTTGTCGGTTTCACCGACCCATTCCATGCCCACTCGTCGAGCCGTAGCCACTCCGCGATCATTGCCTGGCCGCACGACTGCGAAAACCTCGCTGACACCGATATTTGTGAATGCTTGATGCGCCACCGCATGACCGGCCTCCGCACCGAAACCGTGCCCCCATAGAGCCGGCGCAACCTGCCAGCCGATCTCGAGATCGGTGCAGCCGGGTGGTAGAGGAAGCAGTGCCACTCCCCCGACTAAGTCGCCGGAGTACCTATCGGTGATCGCCCACCGTCCCACGGGCAGGCCGGATCCGTCGCTCTGCCGGATCCATTCGCCCAAGAGATGACGCATGTGGGCGCGGTCGGCGATCAACGGCAGCGCCGGACACAGCCAACGCGAAACCTCTGGCGCTCCGTATATCCCGTAAGCGGCACGGTCGTCTTCGAATTGCCATGGGCGCAACTGGAGACGGGCCGTCAGGATGCGTCGGGTGTGGGGGTCCCATTCGACGTGACGGTGATCATCCAATGTCGCCTCCTTCAGATCGTGAAAACTCATACCGGAAAAAGTGACCCACTAGGAAAGCAACGCCGGTAAAGAAGGCGACGATCGCGGCCGGGGGGTGGTACCGACATAGAGTGGTCGCCGAGTTGGCCGGTTGGCCTATGCCTCGGCGACGCGAAGCACAACCTTCCCCTTCTTCCCGCGCTGCTCGGTGCGCGCAAAAGCCTCTTGGAATTGGTTCAGCGCAAAGACCGTGTCGATCTGCGGATGCAGCTCCGGAAGCGCCGCGAGCTGCGCTCCGTTCGGCTCCACAACGAAGTACTGCGCGCCCGGCGTCTCGGCCGCGATCGTCACGATGCGCCCGGCGCGCTCTGCGCTACGAGCAAGCGCCTCACCGCCGGTGGTGTCGAACAGGAGGTCGCAGTCCTCTCCTTCGCCGACCAGAACCGCCCCGAGGTGCCGTGCGAGTTGAGCGGCGATGTGCCCGACGCCGCCGTGCACGCCCGTGATGAGCACGCGCTGCCCGGCCGTGACCTTGCCGTGGACGACCAGCGCCTGAAACGCGGTCAGTCCAGTCATCGGAAGCGCCGCGGCTTGCTCGCGGCTCAGCGCGGATGGCTTCGGAGCGAGCAGGGACTTCGGTACCGCGGCCCACTCGGCGGCGACGCCGTCGTGGTCGAACGGTGTCAGCGCGATGACCTCCTCGCCGGTCGATTCGACGACACCGCACAGCTCATATGAGGGGATCGCCGGCAACCGATCGGTCGGCCAGGCCAACTCACCCCGTGTGATCGCCGCGGCATGGACCCGCACAAGCGCCTCGTCCGGCCCGGGCTCGGGTTGGGCAATCTCTTCTAGTCGTAGTCCGTCCGCGTACAGACGTATCGCCCTCATGAAATTCTCCTTCGTATGATTTGTGATTACACAACGAATAGTGCTGACAGCACTTAGCTTTTCGGGTTCAGCTCCAGTGTCGGGGTTTCTAGAGCATCACCACAACCTGCAGAATGTCGGAGACGAACACGATCGACCGGTCGCAGGTCGGGCATCGAGCGATGCGGCGGGAAAGCCACCGCACCGGCGCCGCCGGCCGTAACTCGCGCACCGTGCACTCGGCCGTGTATTCCAACGCGTCGAGATGGCCGGCGCACACGAAGCCGCACGCATTGCCGGCCTCGTCACAGTCAAAGCGCTTGCAGTGACCGACCATGTGGAATTCGATATAGGCCTCCGCCGGTTGTTTGCATCGAAATCCGTTGTCCAAGAATGCGATCTGACATTGAGGGGCGAAATCAAGATGTTCGATGCCACGGGGAGCCACTGCCGGGTTACCCCCCAGCGGGGTGCCGATTGGGCTGGCAAGTGCACCATCGACCGCGCCGCGCGGACACTCATTCCGTCCAATCTGAACCGGCGAACTCGTGTTCGCGGCATCGATCGGTTGGCGGTCGAACTTCGCCGCGCGGACGCAGTGGACTGACGTCGGCGGACATCCGCCGTAGCCATTGGGCATCGGCGTTACCCTCTGAGCGTCAAAGTCGATGGGCACGTCGTGGCACTCCTGTGATTCTGCGTCGAGACCCCGTTAGGCGGTCCGCTCATCAGTGAGCTTGACGCGCGTCGGGGTGAATAGTCATCACCCCGACCGATCATTCACCCGGGTGAGTGACACAAGCGCACATCGGGTGGGCGAACGTTATGGAGTAAGCGGCGTGCGGTCCCGGGAAGACACCAATTCGCGGGCTCGCGACCTTAGTGATCTCGGTTACGGTCGGGTGATATCTCGCTTCGAACGGGTATGCCTGGCCGAACCCATCGCTATCACGATCGGAGCGCGCCGATGGCTACCACGGTCAAACCCCGTACGGCCAGGCTCGCGCTGGTCGCCGTGGCCGCGGTGATCCTCGGGTTCGTCGCCATGTGTCATTCGAGCGACACCGACACCGGCAATGCCGCCAAGCCGACGGTGCCGGCGGCGGCCGCACCCAGCCCACCGCCCAGCGCGGCGCCGCCAGC